>DASZGZ010000380.1:0-28868 GCA_035938355.1 Acidobacteriaceae bacterium | reverse complement strand
CGGGGCCGCATCCGCCGCCTGACCCCGGCTCACTTACGGCTTGACCTTCGAGAGGATCGGCAGCTTCGTGATGTCGTTGATCATCACGAAGGCCGCAAAGAGCAGCAGCAGAACGAAGGCTCCCTGGTAGATGCGCTCCTTGAACTTCTGATCCAGGTCATGCCGCAGCACGCTTTCGATCAGCAGCAGCAGGATAACGCCGCCATCCAGAATCGGCACTGGCAGGAGATTGAAGATGCCGAGGTTCAAGCTGATGATCGTCATCAACGCGATGATGGGCTGCCATCCCGGCGAAGTTGCCGCCAGCCCCGTCTCCCGCGCAATTCCGATCGGGCCGCTCAGGTTCTGCACTGCCATGTGGCGTGTCACCATCCGGCGCAGCACCTCGATGATCAGGCTCGAATTCTTGACGTTGAACTTTACCGACTGAATCACGGCCGCGGGCAGCGCCAGCTTCTGCACCTTGAACGGCGGCGGCTCCGCTTCGAAGCCCAGTTGATAGCTCTTGCTGCCTTCGCTGTTGTCAGCAAGCATCGGCGTCACCTGAAGATCATGGACAGTACTTCCACTCTCCACCTTCAGCGTCACCGGTGCCTCGTGATTTTGCTGCAGGAAGGCCAACATAGCCGGCACTGAGTGCAGCGCCTGCCCATTCGCAGCGAGAATCTTGTCTCCCGCCTTCAGTCCTGCCTTCGCCGCCGGCATGGCAGGCTCGATGCGATGAACCACAATCGGAGTCGGCTGCATCAGCGGGACGATGCCAAGGGAACCGATGGAAAAATCATCCGGGTCGCGCGGCGATGCTACGTTCAGCGTCGTATTCACACGTTCGCCATCGCGCAACACTGTCACTGGAACCTTCTGCCCCAGGTTGACCTCGACCCGCACCCACACATCGTCCCAGCTCGGATTGTTGCGGGAGTCGAAGTGAACAATACGGTCGCCGGCTTTCAAACCTGCGTTGGCTGCTGGCGTATTCGGCGTCACAAAGTCGATATCTGCCGGCTTCGACCGGTAGGCGTCCACTTCGTTGTGCATCATGTAGAGCCCGGTCATCAGTACCAGGGCCAGAATGAAGTTCGCGACCGGGCCGGCGAGCGCAATCAGCAGCCGTTGCCAGCGCGGCTTCGCGTTCAGGTCGCCCGAGTCGCGCGGCGCATCACCAGACGCAGCCGTGCCGGAAAGAACGCTGGTCTCCAGCGGAACCGTCCCGTCGCCGCCCAGCTCGCCCTGCATCTTTACGTAGCCGCCCAGCGGCAGCAGGCTCAGGCGGTAGTCGGTATCGCCGCGGCGAAAACCGAAGAGACGCTTTCCGAAACCGATGGAGAAGACCTCCACCTTCACACGGAACAACTTGGCCATCGCGAAATGGCCGAACTCGTGCACCAGCACCATGATGCCGAGCACAATCAGCGTGGACAGAATACTAATGACAACGAAAGGCATAATTGAGTAAAGCGGCTTCCCCTCCAGCGGCTGCTGCGCAAGCCGTTCGATCGTCGCGCCCCGAGCGTGCTGCCTCAGGCGCGAACTGGCATATCCTTCCTTGCTGCAACCGCCCCTGCCGCAATCACGGCACGGGCCCGCTCGCGGGACTCGGCATCCACTGCCAAAACCTCGGCAATGGTCGCCGGATGGCTGGCCGGGGTCGCCGCCAGAACTTCCTCGATTGTACGCGGGATGCCCATGAAGGAGATACGTCCTTCGAGGAACGCCGCAACCGCCACTTCATCGGACGCATTCAGCGCAATGGGGTGAGCACCGCCCGCCTCCGCCGCCTCGTAAGCCAGCCGCAGGCAGGGAAAACGTGCGAGGTCAGGCTGCTCGAAGTGGAGATCAGCCAGCGCCTGCATGTCGAAGGTCAGCTCGCTCTCCACCCGCTCCGGATAGCTCAGCGCATAAAGAATCGGCAGCCGCATATCGGTAACTGAAATCTGCGCCAAAATCGACCCGTCCACATACTCCACCAGTGAGTGCACCGTCGATTGCGGATGCACCGTCACCTTCACCTGCGCCGGAGGCAGATCGAAGAGCCTGCAGGCCTCGATGATCTCGAGCCCCTTGTTAAGCAAGGTTGCGGAATCGATCGTGATGCGCTGCCCCATCACCCACGTCGGATGCTTCAGCGCCTGCTCCACAGTGATGTGCTCAAACTCGCCCAGCGGCAGTTTGCGGAACGGACCGCCCGAGGCCGTCAGCCAGATCTGCTTCACCTCGCGCCGCGTCCCCGCGCGCATGCATTGATGGATCGCGTTGTGCTCGGAGTCGATGGGCAGCAGCGGAACATTCTTCTCGCGCGCCGCGCGGGTCAGAATCTCGCCCGCCGCCACCATGCATTCCTTATTCGCCAGGCCGATCGGCTTCCCCGCCATCACCGCGGCATAGGTCGCTTCAAGGCCCGCCACGCCCACGATGGCGGAGACGACGAAGTCAACCTCTGGAAGCGTCGCTACTCGAATGCTGCCCTCGCTGCCGGAGACGACCTCAATGCCTGTAATCCCCGACGACCGCAGCCGCACCGCAAGCTGCTGCGCCAGCTCCGGGGTCGCCATCGAGGCCACCAGCGGCCTCCACCGCGCGCACTGCTGGAAGGCCAGCTCCACATTGCGTCCCGCAGCCAGCGAAGCCACTCCGTAGCGCTCCGGATAACTCGCGACAATCGAAAGCGTGCTCGTACCGATGGAGCCTGTCGAACCCAGTATGGCGATCTGCTTCAAAGTGTGTGCATGCTCCTTACGACTTCGACCAGGGCGGCACGATACCGTTCATGCGCGCGTATGCGACCAGCTGCCCCATGTGTTCATTGTCGTGGATGATGATGCGCAGGTACATGCCGTCGACAGTGACTGTTTTGCCCTCGATCTTCACCTTGCGCTCCAGGTCGCCCGGCTTCAGCTGGGCATGCGCCGTCTTCACCGCATCCAGCGAACGCTTCAGCCAGTCGATGACATCCGCCTTCTTGGTCACGGTCTTCTCCAGGTCAGGCTTCATGTCGGCAGGCATCTTCGGTCCGGTGAAACTCAGCAGACCAAAGTTGGCGATCGCGATGTGCATGAAGACTTCGCTCACCGACCGCACACCGGGCGCTGGACGCCACGAATATTTATTCGCCGGTATGGCCTCCGCCAGCGCGATCAACTGTTGGGAAACATGCCCCCATTCACCGTTGTAGCCCTCCCAAAGACCCTCAGTTTGAAAGTCATGCTTGGCCTGCGCGTTGGCAACAGCCAGAATCGGAAGCGTTAGAACCAGAAACAGCAGACATGCTCTTTTCATATTCGTGATCGCACCCTCCGGCCAGCAGCAGACCCTGCCGATTCTAAAACGACTGCTGCACCAGTTGCGCGTACCACAGTACCGGAGCCGCCAGCAGCAGCGCGTCGATGCGGTCCAGTACGCCGCCGTGTCCCGGCAGCAGCGACCCCGAGTCCTTCACCTTCGCCCCGCGCTTCAGCGCCGATTCCACCAGGTCCCCTATCTGCGCCGCGATATTCAGCACCACAGCCAGAAGCAACCAGTGCGCCCAACTGCCCTCGTACGCGAGTCCCGGCAGGCTGTGCCGAACCATCCACTGCCCCAGCAACACCAGCAGCACGGCCGCTATCAGGCTGCCCGCCACCGACGCGAGCGATCCCTCCCACGTCTTGCCCGGGCTCAGCTTCGGTGCCAGCTTGCGCCTGCCCAGTGAGCGCCCCACGTACAAAGCGGCAATATCCCCCGACCAGACCACGCAGAACAGCAACAGCAACAGCGATGGCCCATGCTCCTGCGCCCAGATCAGCGGAATGGTCACCAACGCAAGCCCGATGTACAGCAGCCCGAAGACGGATGTGGAGGCATCCATCAGCACCCGCTCCAGCGGCGAACGGAACGCCACCCAGACAAACAACGCGAAGGCCAGCGCGCTGAAGCCTGCCATCAGCATCTCGGGGCCAAAGAAATTGATCGCGAACAGGGCCGCGACTGCCAACAGCACCAGCAAGCGGGGTGTCTGGGCGCCGCTCGCGTCCGCCAGCCCCAGGTACTCCCAGCAGGCAAGGATAGCCACTGCCGCTGTGGCCACCGTAACCAGCCAGAAGGGCGCACGAAACAACAGAAGGATCACCAGCGGGATCAGGACCGCTGCGGTCAGGATGCGTGCCATGGTCGGCACTCAGCATAAATGACGGAAGCATTGCACTCGCCAGCGTTGAGAGCTTCGGCGACCAACGACCGGCGTGGTGGGGCCTTTTGGTAACTTAAGCGAAGCAAAAGCAACCTTGCCCTATGATCGGTGTCCTAATGCACATGCGTGAACGAACAGTAAGTCCTAGAAAGAACGACATTTCGCCCGTCTCGACCGATGCGCGGCATATTTTTCCGAGAATTCTGGCAACAGCCACTATGGCACTCACCTTCGGCTTCGCTTTAGGCGGTTGCCACGGGTCCAGCACACAGAATGGGTCGAACGCCCCCAGTGGTGACCCATCCGACGTAAACGCCGCCACGACGCAAAGCACCTGCCCCACCGGTCAGATGCTGATGAGCGATGGCTCTTGCGCAGTGCCAAGCCAGGTGGCTTCGGCTCCCGCAGCCGCTACGCCTACGGCTCCGTCCGCGCGCAGTGTGGCCGCCACTCCCAGATACGCACCCCAGACCGCTCCTGAACAGAGTGCACCTGAACAGAGCGCTCCTGCACAGAGCGCTCCGGAACAGACTGCGCCCCAGTCAGGCAGTTCTGCTGAGCAACAGGTAGCGCAATATGCGGCTCCGATCGTTGCCGCCGCGCAGCAGTATGTCTCGGCGCCACAATATTCTGCTCCGCCTCCGCAGAATGAGTCGGATGACTCCTACGACTCTGACCCCTATTACGGTCAAAGCCCTTACGACAATCAGACCTATCAGCAGGACGCTTACAACGACGGCTACGAACAGGGCTACGAGCAGGGCGTCCAGGCCAGCGAGCCCCCGCCCCCGCTCCCTGTCTATGGGCAGCCCCCCTGCCCCGGACCCGGCTACATATGGAATCCCGGCTACTGGGGATGGGGCGGCAATGGCGGCTATTACTGGGTACCCGGCGCGTGGGTGCCCGCTCCCTACACCGGCGCATTATGGACGCCCGGATGGTGGGGCTTCGTCAGCGGCTTCTATCGCTGGCACTCCGGCTACTGGGGTTCGCACGTGGGCTTCTACGGCGGCGTTCCCTACGGCTACGGATACACCGGCTCTGGCTACCACGGCGGCTATTGGGACCATGACCGCTTCATGTACAACCGCTCGGTCAACAACATCACCACCACCAACATCACCAACGTCTACAACACCACGATCATCAACAACAACGTGAACAACCGCGTCAGCTACAACGGCGGCCGCGGCGGCCTCGCGGTGCGGCCCACGCAGAGCGAATTCAATGCCATGCGCGAGCAGCATCTTCGCCCTCTTCCTACGCAGATTGCGCATCGCACCCAGGCCATGCAGAACCGCCAGCAGTACGCCAGCGTCAATCAGGGGAGACCACCGATCGTTGCAGCAACACGTCCGCTGCCCGTCCATCACGTCAACGTAGCGCCCGTCGTCGTGAACCCAGGCGTGAACGGCGTCACTCGTCCCGCACCCGCCGTAGCGCGTCCGCAGCCGGTCGCACGGCCCACGGAACCAGCTGCTCGACCTGCCGTGCCCGCACCAGTAGTGCGGCCGAATGAGCCGGCGCGCCCCAGTACTCCGGCTGCTCGCCCGGCCACACCCGTAAGGCCTAATGAGACTGCCCCGAATCAGCCCGCTCGGGCGCCGGCATTAACGCCGAATAGGCCCCAACCGACCCACACGCCACCCGTCCAACCGGCGCACCCTGCGACCCTGCCACGGCCAGAAACCCGGCCCGATCCACAACCAGCGCATCCAGCGCCCCAGCCAAGTCACACCCAACCTGTGCAGCCAGCGCGGCCAGCCGTACAACCGCAGCCGGAAACTCAGCCGGCACCACAACCAGCGCATCCAGCGCCCCAGTCGCGGCCGGAAACCAGGCCTGCGCCGCAACCAGCCCGTCCGGAGCCCCAACCGCGGCCCGAAACCCGGCCCGCACCAGAACCAACCCGTCCGGAACCACAGCCACGGCCAGAAACCCGACCCGCACCTGAACCAGCCCGTCCGGAACCCCAGCTACGGCCAGAGACCCGGCCTGCACCAGAACCAGCCCGTCCGGAACCCCAGCCACGGCCAGAGACCCGGCCTGCACCGGAACCAGCCCGTCCAGCGCCCGAAGCACGGCCAGAGACCCGGCCCGCGCCGCAACCAACCCATCCGGCGCCTGAGGCTCCTCACGATAAACCGCATGAGGACAACCCGCACCGCTAGAACCGTCACGGACGACCCGATCGCAGCCGTTCCCTTCCAAGGAACGGCTGCGCCGCGTTTACCCGCAGGGACCGCCAGATCCTCCGGCGTCATTTTTCATAACAACTGCGGTTGCCTCAAATTCGCAATCATTTAACGAAGTCCAAAAGATCAGGATGCAAAGCCACGCAGGACGCTCGCATCGCATTGAGTAGGGCCTATAGGGACACAAACACTGCTGAAGTGAGGTGATCCATTATGACCATCCGAGAAGCGAAACGAATCTGGCGTCATCGCCAGGCAGCCATCCAGAGTCACATTCAGGATCTGCGAAAATCCCCCGCACGCTCATCGGAGGACGGCGGGATCATATGGCGCATCATTCAGGGCTATCGCCGTGAGTGGGAGCGCTACAACCAACTGATCCACGCAAACGACCGGTTTCGATTTCAAGCCTGCAGGTAGCCGGGCGCCGACAAGTTCTCCCTCCCCCAAAGCCACTGTTACATAGCGAAGGCTTCACCATCACCGGTGAGGCTTTTTGCTTTGACTTAAGCCAAGCTATTCCAAATCGCCGCGCGCTCCGCGCATCGCCTGAAGACCCACACCATATTTCCATTGCTTCGTCACACGACACTTGCCGCCGATGAAACCCGGCTCCTAATGTTCGGTTCATGGCACGATCCATCACCATCTCCTTTGCCTCCGGAGTCGCGCTGCTTCTCTTCTCTGCGATACACACCGGCGTTGCGGAAGAGGTTCACGATATCGCTCCAACAGCACCGGCGTCGCAGACCTTTGCGCTGTCAGACACCAAAGATTTGCAGACAGCGCCTGGCGTGAAGGCGGAAGCCGTCGAGTATCGAGAGCGCAAAGCCGTTCGTCTGACCAAAGAAGCGGTGGATGAGCCCGCGCTTGCGTTCATCAATGGCACGCAGTTTCGCGATGGAACGATCGAGGTAGACGTGGCGACCAAGCTGGTCCGTCCGCCAGGCGTCAGGAGGCCAGGCTTCACCGGCATTGCCTTCCGTGGGCGTGATGACGGAACGCACTACGAACTCTTCTATCTGCGACCGGGTAACGCCAGCGAGGACGACCAAGCAAAGCGTAACCACTCTGTGCAGTATTCTTCGGCGCCTGATTTCGGTTGGGAGAAGCTACGCAGAAACTGGCCCTTCATCTACGAGTCGTATGCGGACTTGCAGACGGACGAATGGACGAAGCTGAAGATTGACGTTCACGGCCGCGAAGCGAAGCTGTATGTAAACGGCTCTGACAAACCGAGCCTCATCGTCGATGGATTGAAGGGCGAAGACCTCGACGGCGCGATCGCGCTCTGGGGATATACCGGCGAGGAGGCCTACTTCTCCAACCTGAAAATCAGCAACCAGAAACCGCAGCCGCTCGCGAACGGCGCAGAGGCCGCCGGCACATGGGATGTGACGTGCGCCACCGATGGCGGCGGCTTTGGCGGCACTCTGAAGCTGGTTCGCCAGGACAGCAACCTCGTTGGCATATGGTCAGGAGGACTTGGCCCGGATCAGCAGGTGAGCGGCACCTGGCGCGACGGTTACGTGGAACTGGCATTCGGTGGGACGTGGCCCGGCCAGCCTGGCACAGTGACAGCGACGTTTGCCGGATGGGTAGATGGCGATTCGGCGAAGGGGCGCGTGAAGGTGGAAGGCCGAGCGGACGGCCGGTGGACCGCAGCGCGGCAGAAGTGATTAGTCAGATACAGCTCCGATCAATGGGTACCATACTTACGTAGAAAAGGCCTCACCATGCGGTGGGGCCTTTGCTTGCGATGAGTGATTACGCAACGACCAGAGATACAAATAAGCCGGCCCATTCCGATGAGCTTTCCGTTTTCGAGCGCAACGGTCCGGCTTAGACCCTCTTCCGCGTTTTTCCCATGGTTGCCCCTGTCGCGGAAGATGTGCGCTTGCTCGAAAAGTACCTGGCCAGCGATCGCCGGCCCGGCTCCGGGTCGCCGCTGATCAGATAGGCCAGCACTGCGCCTTGAAAGAGCTGCAGCACCTGCTCCACTTCGGATTCATCCGGCAGAAACGTCATAAGCAGTTGCACCCACAGACGTTGTTGCTCGGCATAAAAAGCCTTCGCTCTCGCCGAGTCGTTCCAGGCTCGCCGCGAAACATCCATCACCAGCAACAGAACGCCTCGCGCCTGCGGCGATGTCGTTTGCTCCCAGAGCGCCATCAAGACAGCCTTCGGCGAGGCACCGGCGGGAAAAGATTCAGGCGAGAACTGAGCCCGCAATCTCTCCTCAAGAAGCGCCATCGCCCCCTCTTCGATGTTCTCGCGGCCTCCAAAGTAGTGAACCAGCATCCGCTTACTGATTCCGACACTGCTCGCCAGCTGGTCGAGACTCAGATCGATGGTTCCCGCTTTCACGAACGCGGCGAGGCATCGCTCCAGAAGTTTTTCCTGATCGGGTTTTCTTTTCGGTTGCATTCAATGTACCAAATGGTACATTGAATATGTACCATTTGGTACAGCATATAGCCTGTGGAGGCATCGATGAAAGCGCATGACGTAGGATTCCTGCTCGTAATCGGCCTGCTCATCTGGATCGCTGGAACCGGGTACTACGCAAATTACGGCGGCCAAGTCCTGGAATCCACCAGCACGCGATACTGGTTTGCCTTCGCCCTCTCGCCTGTCATATCTGCGCTTCTCTGCATTGCGATACTTCGCTGGCGGCATATCCCTACTGCACATTGGACCTCGGCCATGCTGCTGTTAGCGCTCCCCGGCATGGTTGGAGAAGCCGTAGCCCTATCCAGTCTGTCCACATTTCTGCCGAAACTGCATGCCACCTCGGGGGGAAGGTACGGCGCACTCCTGTTCGCTACCTACGCAATCGTGTTGGGAATCGCGGAGGTTGTCGCCCTGCGCGCAACGCCCTAGCTGCGCCCTACCGTTCGCCTTGGAGCAACAGAAAAGGCCTCACTAGGGTGAGGCCTTTGTGCTTCTGCTTTCGATCCGGCGATCAAGCCGTCGCGTGCTCAATCACCTGCTCGCGCACTTCGCGGTCGTGCTGCTGTTCGATCGAGGACTTCGGCAGCGCCACTGCCAGTACATCGTCAATCGTCTTCGCGTAGTGGATGGTGACCCCATCCGTCTGGTCCGGCGTCAGATCCTCTTCCACATTCTGCCGGTTTTCGGCCGGCAGAATCACGTCGAGCACGCCGGCCCGCTTCGCGGCAAGGAACTTCTCCTTGATGCCGCCCACAGGCAGCACATTGCCGCTGAGCGTGATCTCACCGGTCATCGCCGTAAGCGGATGAATCGGTGTATCGGTCATCAGCGAAACAATCGCGGTGGCCATCGCGACACCCGCCGACGGGCCATCCTTCGGAATCGCGCCGGCCGGCACGTGGATGTGCAGGTCCTGCTCCGAAGTGAAGTCCTCCTTCAGGCCAAGTGCAGCCGCGTTCGATCGCACCCAGCTCAGCGCCGCTTGCATCGACTCGCGCATCACGTCGCCAAGCTGCCCCGTCATCGTGAAGCCGCCCTTGCCCTTCATGCGGTTCGCCTCGATGAAGAGCACGTCGCCGCCTGCCGGAGTCCACGCGAGACCGACCGACACGCCGGCGCGCTTGGTGCGCTCGGCAATCTCCGTATCCACCCGTACCTTGATCCCGCCAAGGAACTCGTGGATCGTTGCGCGATCGACCACCAGCGTCTCCGTCTTGCCTTCGGCAATGCGGCGCGCCTGCTTGCGGCAGACCGTTCCGATCAACTGCTCCAGCTTGCGGACGCCGGCCTCGCGCGTGTAGTGCCGCACGATAAACCGCACAGCGTCTTCCGGGAACTCGATCATCGCGGGACCATTTTCAGCCGGCTGAATGCCGTTCTCCTTGATCTGCCGCGGAATCAGGTAGCGGAACGCAATGTGAACCTTCTCCTCCTCGGTGTAACCCGACAAGTCGATGATCTCCATGCGGTCGAGCAGTGGCGGCGGAATCGGATCAAGCATGTTCGCCGTGCAAATGAACAGCACCCTCGACAGATCGAACGGCACGTCGAGATAGTTGTCGCGGAACGTATTGTTCTGTTCCGGATCGAGCGTCTCGAGCAGCGCCGACGCCGGATCGCCACGGAAATCGCGGCCCAGCTTGTCGATCTCGTCCAGCATGAAGACTGGATCGTTGGTCTCCGCACGCCGCAGCGCCTGCATGATCTGCCCCGGCAATGCGCCAATATAGGTACGCCGGTGCCCGCGGATCTCTGCCTCGTCGTGCATGCCGCCGAGCGAGATGCGCTGGAACTTGCGTCCCAGTGCGCGCGCGATCGAGCGGCCCAGCGAGGTCTTGCCCACGCCCGGAGGTCCGACGAAGCACAGGATCGGCCCCTTCATGTCCGGCTTCAGCCGGCGCACGCTGAGGTAGTCCAGGATGCGGTCCTTCACCTTCTTCAGGTCGTAGTGATCCTCGTCCAGAATCTCCTTCGCCTTCGCGATGTCCACCGCGCCGCCGGAGCTCTTGGTCCACGGCAGCACCGCCAGCCACTCAATGTAGTTGCGCGTCAGCGAGTAATCGGCCGCCATCGGCGACATGCGCGAGAGCCGGTTCAGCTCCTTGGTCGCCTCTTTCTTGACGTCCTCCGGCATCCCCGCAGCTTCGATCTTGTCGCGCAGCTCCTGGATATCCTTCTGGCCCTCGTCCATTTCGCCGAGTTCCTTCTGGATCGCCTTCATCTGCTCGCGCAGGTAGTAGTCGCGCTGCGACTGCTGCACCTGGTCCTGCACCTCGGACTGGATCTTGTTGCGCAGTTGCTGGACCTCAAGCTCCTTGGCCAGGTGCTTGTTGATCCGCTCCATCCGCGCCACCACGTCCGGCGTCTCCAGCAGCTCCTGCTTTTCCGTCGTCGGCAGGAATGGCAGTGACGACGCGATGAAGTCCACCAAACGGCCCGGATCTTCGATGTTCAGAGCGATGGTCTGCAGCTCATCCGACAAGGTCGGCGAGGAGGTCACGATCTGCTGAAACTGCGAGGTCACATTGCGGTGCAGCGCCTCGATCTCCGCGCCCTTTGCCGGCGTGATCTCCGGTACAGGTTCGACCGCTGCCGTCATGAACGGCTCAAACTGGTTGAACTCGCCCAGCTTCACGCGCTGTGTGCCTTCGGTGAAGACAAACAGGCTCTGGTTGGGCATCTTGACGACCTTGTGCACGGTCGCGAGCGTGCCGACCGAATGCAGGTCGCTGGGTTGGGGGGCATCGACGCGAGCGTCGCGTTGTGCCACCACCACTACTGTCTTCTCGTCGCCGAGCGATTGGATGAGCTGGATCGAGCTTTCCCGGCCCACCGTCAGCGGCAGCACGGCATGGGGAAAGAGCACTGTATCCCGCACCGGCAGAACTGGCAGGACCCGTCCGCTTGCTGCGGGTTCGCCGCGCTCGTCCTGCTGAGTGCGATTAGCGGGTTCGATAATACTGAGGAAGTCGCTTGCCATGAGTGTCCTTATATCAAATATGTGTACATTGGACGCATCAGGTTTTCAAAAGTCGCAAAATCGACGGCCCCAGGGGCGGCGTGACCGTCAGGCCCTACTGGTGGAATACGTATCCATTCCAGTCCTGTCCCACCGCCCAGAAGTCTATCGGCGAAATCGCCCCAAGGCGTGATTTTTGTGGCCTTTGGCCGCACCATCGGTGCGTTACGATCGCGTACCGCACCGGCGTTTCAGGCCTAAAGCGGGGTCCATCCGGTTAGACGAACTCCGGAGCCGGCTGAAACCGGCCGAGCACCTTGTAAGTTGCACCTAAACCGGGGAGCCGGTCGAGGACCCGCTCCGTCGTTCCCGCATCCGGCATCAGCACGTCCACAAAGACGTAGTAGTGCCAAGGCTGGCCATGGATCGGGCGCGACTGCACCTGGGTCAGGTTGCCGCCGGCGGCCGCAATCTCCGCGAGCAGGGTAGCAAGCGCCCCGGGCCGATGGTGCACCTGGCAACACAGGCTCAGCTTGTGCACACCCTCGGGATGGGAGGTCGCCGTTCCCGCCTTCACCAGTACAAAGCGAGTGAAATTGGCAACATCGTCTTCCACACCTTTCGCCAACACTAGGCCGCCATAAATTTCGGCTGCTTGTATGCCCGCGATCGCCGCCGCGTGACGATCGCGCAGTGAAAGAATTTGCTTCACCGCGCCCGCCGTGTCATAGAACGCGATCGGCTCAATGCCGGGGTGGCGCTCAAAAAAACTGCGGCACTGCGCCAGCGCAACCGGATGCGAATAGATGCGCTGCACCTCTTCGAGCTTGCTGTCCGCAAATCCGATGACGTGATGCTCGATGCGGATCACAGTCTCTCGTTCGATGAAGACCGGGTGCTCGCGCAGAAGGTCGTAATGCTCAACGACGGATCCCGCGAGCGTGTTCTCGATCGGGATCATGATGGCATCCACCTCGCCCTTCCGCAGCCGATCAAACGCATCCACTGAAAGCATGCAGGGAATAATGGTTGCCTCAGGCATCGCACGAACTGCGGCCTGATGGCTGAACGAACCAAGCTCGCCCTGGATAGCTATCTTCATGAGGCCTCAAAACGGGATTTTATTTTGTAGAGATACGGCAACTCACGCGCCGTCAAGCGCACCATACCATACCGGAACGCGCATATTTAGCGAGGAGATAGATACAAATGCTTTGGACAATCTTCGTCGTATTACTGGTGCTGTGGCTATTGGGCTTCGTTGGATTTCATGTGCTGGGAGCATATATCCATATTCTGCTTCTCATTGCACTGGTGGTGCTCATACTGCAACTCATCGGCGGACGCCGAACAGTTGTCTAGCATCTTCTGGGCGCACGGCCTGCTCCATGGCATGCCGTGCGCATCCAATAGATACAGGTTCGGAGGTAAAGAATGGATAAGGACCAGGTAGCAGGAAAATTCGAGCAGGGTGTCGGCAAGGCAAAAGAAAAGCTGGGTGAAGCAGTCGGCAATCAGAAGCTGGCCAACCAGGGCGTGGCCGATCAGGTGAAGGGCGCGGCGAAAGAGACATGGGGCAATGCCAAGGATGCCGCACGGACGACGCATGATCGTCATGCCGCCGAAACCGCAGACGCGGCCAACACGAAGCGTGAACATTTCACTGACAAGATCGCCGAGTTGAAGAAGAAGGCGAACGACAAGATCGATGACTTCAAGGAACGCGAGCGCGCCAAACACGCCGCCAATTCCTAGACCAAGGGCATAGACAAGCCTGCCTCACTTCTCCGATGACAAGCCTGCGCTTCGGCGCAGGCTCTTTTTTTCTTAGCGGTGAATCGTCACCGATATGGCGACGAAACAGAAGAAGAGCACCGAGATGATGCCATTCAGTGTGAAGAAGGCCGCATTCAGCCGCCGCATGTCCTTGGGCGAGACGATCGAGTGCTCGTAAAACAGCAGCCCCATCACCACCACCAGCCCCCACCAGGCAATCGGCCCCAGGTGGAACAGGTGCAGCAGCCACGCCAGCAGCAGCAGCATCACGCCGTGCATTAGACGCGCCACGGCGAAGGCCTTATGCACACCAAGAGCCTGCGGAATGCTCCGTAGTCCCGCCGCGCGGTCGTGCTCCGCATCCTGGCAGGCATACAGCACATCGAACCCCGCCACCCAGAACAGCACTGCGGCCGTCAGCACCAGGATGCGCGCATCCAGGCCGCCACGGATGGCAATCCACGCCGCCGCGGGCGCAATGCCCAGCGCCAGCCCCAGCACCAGGTGCGACCACCGCGTGATGCGCTTCATATACGAGTAGCCCAACAGCACCGCCAGCGCCACCGGCGAGAGCAGCAGCGAGAGGCGGTTCAGCCGCGACGCGCCGAAGATAAACAGTACGGCCATCACCAGCGTGAAGGCGCCGACGAAGCCGCGCGACAGCTGTCTCGCCGGAATGGCGCGCGATGCCGTTCGCGGGTTTGCCGCATCCAGCTCCGCGTCGGCCCAGCGATTGAAGGCCATCGCCGCCGACCGCGCCGTCACCATGCAGACGATGATCCAGAAAAGCTGTCTCGGTTGCGGCCAGCCGGCCGCCGCCAGCACCGCGCCCGTCAGCGCAAAGGGCAGCGCGAAGACCGAGTGCTCCCACTTGATCATCTCCAGCGTGTTACCCAGGCTCCGCAAAAACGCCATGCGCCGCTTCTCCCCGTCTTTGAGTCTAACGGGTGAAAAGCGGCGCGTCGTTTTCGAATGTTCCCGCGGTGAGCGGTTCCTCCTACCCCAATCGTCACCCGACCGAAGTGAAGGCACCTGCCTTCCGCTGCACTAAAGAGCGCGATTTATTGTCGCTTCTCTTGCTGCTGACCGGCCACCTGCAGATTGTTGGTCACGCTGAAGACTCCCGGCACCGTGTTCGCCTGGATCCCCGCAACGTCCTTGTCCGACTGGTTGTCCACGACGCCCGACAGGATCACGTGGCCATTGATGACCGTAATGCGGATCGGGTTCGCCGGATTGATTGCGTACTTGTTTAGCGAAGGATAGCCGTAGACGCGACGCGCAACGGCGATGCGCAGCTGATCATCCATGGGCGACACCGGGTCCACTTGGATCTTGTCGATGACGTTTTGGACTCCCGGCGTACGCTTCGCCAGATTCAGCGCTGACTCCTTCGCCACCGGTCCCAGCGCATGCCCGCCCAGCGTGACGACACCGTTGTTGACCGAGACGGTGATCGCATTGAACGCGTTGCCGTAACCCACGCGGTCATAGGCCAGTTGCTTGCCGATCTTGTCGGCCAGTTGCTGGTCGGTCGTCTCGCCCGCCTGGACCTGAATGTCGTTAATCACGGACGTCACATTTTTGACTTTGCCAACGTTCTTTTCAGCATCCTGCTTGTCGGCGTACAACGGCACCGTTCCGGTCAGATGTACGACGCCGCTCTGCACCGCGACCTGCACCCCGCTGAAGCGTTTGTTCTTCAGCTTGTTCTGCGCCTCCTTCAGAATCTGTGCATCGTTCTTGGTCGAGTCCTCAACCGCAGCCAAAGCGACGGCGGGAAAGGTGTAGGCAAAAACCGGAGCAGCCAGCAGTGCGGCCGCAACCATGGTTCGCAAGATACGCATATCGTCTTTCTCCTTACACAGCGCGGGGAGGGTGTCGCCTGACTCAAATTTGGAGGATTTCCAAGATATCCAGAGAGCCGAAGCGTAACACTACCCTTCCCGTTTGTTAAGACGCTGCCACTGCCGCCGTCGTTACCTATACCGTTTATGAACCTTGAAGACCAGACTGAACACGTCAGATTCGTCGCGCACGGCGGTCACGGAGAAGGTAGGCGTCAGGTTCACCTGCGCCTGGATCAGCTGCTGGGTAGTCGCGTTCACGCTGGTGGCATAGGTCAGCAACACCTGCTGGCCGACGTTCTGCGTCACCGTGATGCGCGCGCTCGACTGGCCCAGAGAGCCGGTATACGTTGGGTCAATCTTCACGCTGCCCACCCCGAACAGCTTCTGGATCCGGTTGCTCACCGTGGCGTTCAGCGCGCCGCTCAGCAGCGCGTTGGTGGTGCCGTTCACCCCCGCCTGCTGCTGCTGCGTGTTGTAAATGGACTGCTCCTCCTGCGTCCGTCCCTGCGTCAGCAGCGAGATCACATCCGCCTCCGGCAGTGGCGGCTCGGAGCGGAAGGTGGGGGTAAGCTTGCTGGCCGTCCCGTGCAGCCCGATCGTGACGTCGAACTCCTCGATGCGCGTCGTCGCGTCCAGGTCGATCACCGGCTCTATCTTCACCGGGTTGGTAAAGAAAATATCGCCGTGTTGCAACTGGTAGGTGGTTCCGTTGTAGGTTGCCTTGCCATCCGTGATGTTGATGCGGCCCAGCACCGCCGGCTGCGCCGCAGTGCCGCGGATGCGCAGGTTCACGCTACCCGCGATCTGCGCGAAGGAGTTCTGAAAGTCCATCTGCGGCGCAGAGGTGATGTGTACATCCAGACGCACCCGGTTGCCGAAAGCATTCGGGTCCGGCGGCGGCGACACTGCACCCGCCCCGCCCGTCAGTGCGGCAAAGTCGACATTTTGCCCCACCAGAAAGCGCGTGATCAGGATGTTCCCACTCAACGTCATCGCGCTCTGCGTCCCATACAGCCGCAGGTTGGCATCCGCGGAGCTGCTCAGCCCCGCATAGCGGAAGCGTGTATTCTTCAGCGCCACGGTCACGTCGCCGAAGATGCCCTGCTGGTAGATGAGGAATCCGCCCAGCGTCACCGTGCCGCCGCCCGTAATCCCCACCAGGTTGCGCAACTCCAGCCGGTCCTGGTTGAAGACCATCGCGCCGTTCAGGTGGCTGATGCCGTTCGGGATCGCCTGGTACGCCAGGTTGACGTCCTTGAAGTTGAACTGGCCTTCGAGGTCCGGAGTCTTCAACGCACCCTGCGCCGTGAGGTTGAAGTCGATGTGGCCGGAGGACGAGATCTCCGTGTTGAAGCTCTGCGCCAGCTTTGCATTGATCCCACCGTGCGCCTGCACATTCATTCCGCCATCGCCCAGCAGATCGGCCGTGCCCGCCGCCACCAGCGTCGTATCTTCGGCGTCGATCTCCAGCTGGTTCAGCTTCACTACGCCATCGTTCAACGAAGCCCGGATCGGACCCTTGCTGGTCAGGGGCATCCCCTCGAGCGTTACCTTGAACTGGTCAATCTGCGCCGTGCCATCCAGCAGCCTCGGCGTCTTCGCCGGTCCGGATACCTCCACAACTCCGCTCAGCTGCGAATTGCCCCGCACACCGTTTACATTCAGCAGCGTCAAAACAGGCGCAAAGTCGAGCTGCGAAAAGGTGGCCTTCGCCTGCACCGGATAATCGCCCGTCAGCTGCATCTGGCCCGCCGCTTGAAACTTGGCCTGGGCCACCAGGGCATTGGCATTCAGAAAGAGCGTGTGTCCCGTCGTGTGTAGATCTGCATTTACATCGCCAGCCGCCTGCCCGTTCAACGTCGCGCGCGCGAGCGCCAGCTTGCCGTTCACCTGCGGCGCATCCGTGGTGCCCGACGCATGCAGATCAAAGGTCAGGGCACCACCCAATTGGGCCTTCGGGCTCTGCAGCCGCCGGAGATGCGATAAATCGAAGCCGTTGCCCTGTGCATTCCCGTGGAAGCTCTTCGCCTCGATGTTGTAATCGGCATCGCCGGTAATCCGGCCGCCATCCTGCACAAAGACCAGGTTCGTCACCCCGACCGACTCACCCGCGAATTTCAGGTCCGTGTTCAGGCTCTTGTATTCCTCGCCATAAATCTCGCCGCCTGCGACCGACAGATGCCCTCCGCCACTCAGCGCCTTCAGCGAGCCTCCGGCGTGTGCATTCAGGTTCAATGTGCCTGTCACCGGCAGACTCTCCCCGGCGATCGACAGCAGATCGCTCACCTGCGCATTGGTGATGTGGGCGTTCGCATTCAGGAGCGAGCTGTCGTTGTAGATGAGCGTCCCGCGCCGCCCGTGTGCTGCATGAAGCTGGCCGGAAGCATGGATCTCGGTCTTCGACTTGGTCAGCGACAGGTTGGAAATCGAGATCAGCGCCGGGCTGTACTCCGCATCCATCTCCAGGTCGTCCCACTGCACCGTTTGCCGCGTGCCCTCGGACGCCGGCGGCGGATGCGGTGGCTCCGCGCTGATCGGCGTCGTCGGCTGGGGCGGTGGATGTGTCGCCGCCGCGGTTTCGATGATCGTTGCGAAGTTCTTCGCGCTCACATGCCCCTTCGCATCCGGGTTCAGCAGCGATCCGGTCACGGTGCCGTGGAAGCCCGCCTGGCCATGCAGTTGCACCGGAAGCGCCGCCAAGCCGCTCTTACCGTTTGCCTTGACGCCGAAGACAATCAGGGCGCGGTTGAATTCGTTCAGGTTGCTGGTCGTGAAATCGACCTTCAGTTCGCTGCGCTGCGACATGGGAATGAATGCCGCCTGGCCGCTTACATTCAGATACGAGGCCGGCGTGTGCACCTCCACCTGGCGCGCATCCAGCCGGCCGCCACGCAGCGCAAAGCTCGCATCGACCGCGCCGGTCACCGGAACCTCGTTCGGCGTCGGTGGGCGCGGCGGCGCAAGCGCCACCTTTGCGCTCGCCCCCAGCTCGTTGATCGATCCCTTCCACCAGACGTCCGCCGTGCCATCCGCCTGCGTATCGAAGCCTAGGTTCTCGTACTTCTCCATGGCGATAATCTCGAAGATCGTCTCCGGCCGTATGCCGAAGAGGCGTGCATGAATCCGAGCCTCCTGCTGCGGCCCAGATTTCGGTGTCGGCTTTCGCGCCTTCCCGGGCGAAGTGATCACCGCAGCCGGCTGCGCCGCTGGCGCGGGCGCCATATAGTTCACCAGCTTCGCGCTCGCATCCACGCCACCGCCCTGCCGCAGCCGCACCTTCACATCCGGCAGCGATATCTCGTCCTGGGTCGCATGCAGCGTGCTCCGCGCATTGATTCCGCTCAGCAGCAGATACGATTGCCGATAGCTGGCGTTCTTCAACTGCACATTGCCGCTTACATCAAAGGTCTGAACACCGCTTCCCTGCCCCTTTATCTGCAGTCCGGCCTCGCCCGGGCCGAGCCCATCGACCGCGCCTAGCGCCGCCACCTCGCGCAGATCGATTGTCCCGTTCACCCCGATCTGCCATTGAAGCTTCGTAAAGTCGCTTAATCTCCCCGATGCATCGAGCTTCGATTCCCCGGACGCGCGATCTCCAGAGACAAAGTGCAGACCATCCAGCTTCAGCGCGTTGCGCGTCATCTCCACATTCAGGTCCAGCTTTGAACGCACCTCCGCGGTCTTGCCACGCATGGCCGTCACGTCTTCCACGTGGACTGTGCCCAGGTACGCCTCCGGCCGCTTGCGATAGGTGACCGTCGCCGTCAGGTTGTTCGCAGCCAGGTTGAATGGCAGCGCGCGCTGGTTCACGAGCAGCACACCGTTGCTCACTTCGGCGCGGTTCGCTTCCAGGTCGAAGATCACATCCGTCACCGGTTTGCCGTTCTCGGTCTTCTTCTTCGGCACCGGCTGGTTGGTCGATCCATCGGGATACGCAATCAGGTGAAAGACCGGATGCTCCCCCTCGAGCGAACGCAGCCCGACCTGCGCCTTGAACAAGTCGATGATCTTTGCCTGCACCCGCAGTGTGTCCACATGCGCATACGGCACCTCGCCCGGCGCTTCGAGGCCGTGGATCGTCAGCCCATCCACCTCCGCCTCCAGCCGTAGCGGACGCCAGCTGAAATTCGCCAGTTCCACGCGTCCGCCCGTCGCCGTGGTCAACACGTCGATCAGCGTCGCCCGCACATGATCTGCGAACGACGCAGTAGTCGCGTACCAGAATCCAATTCCCAGCAGCACGATCAGAGTGAGGAAGCAATACAGCACAACGCGCGCCACGCGACCCCACACGCTTCGTTGCGGTGGCAAAGGCGCTGGTGGCGGATGTGGAGTGGTGCTCACTGCTCGCCTCCATTGCGCGATGGACGCGGTACGTCGCTGCCGCCGCCCGTCCCGGACGAGGGCGAGCTTCCCAGGCTGTTGTATTTCGGATCGAGTATCAACACGCTGCCGACGTCCTTCAGGCTGCGCAGATAATCCTCCAGCAGCACATTGACATGCTGCTCCAGCAACACCTCCTCGATGCGTTCGGAAACCTGCGTCAGCGCCGGCGGCTTCAGCTTGCGCGCATCAAACTCCGGCACCAGCTGTTCCTTGTAGTACGTCTCGATCTCCGGCTTGGTGATGCGGATCCCGGTACGGAAGCGCACCCGGACGAAGTCCAGAATCTCCATCCGCTGCGTCCATCGCGCACGGAACTCCGCTTCCGTCAGGTCCTGCGCCTTCAGAAAGCGCTGCCAGCCTTCTTCCGTCTCACAGCTCTGTCCGCAGGTTGGGATATGCTTCCGCAGCAAGGCAATCTCATCATCCACCTCGGCGTCCGTAGGTGGCGCGGTCAGCTCCTGCTCCGCCATCTGGTCCAGCAGCAGGGTGCGGTTCACAATCTGCCGCATCGCCTCCATCGGCGTGAACTCGCCGCCCGGCGCACTCAGTGGCTCAAAGACCGCGAATCGCTGCGCCGCGCGCACCTCGCTCGCCAGGATCACCTTGCCGTTGATCACGGCCACCGCACGGTCCAGCAGCAGCGGCTTCTGGTGCATCGCGTCGCTTTCGCTGGCAATCTGCGCATCGCCATTCGGCTGCTCGGCCAGGTCCGGCACACCATCCGTCGGCTTCAGCTCCGGTAGAAAGGTCAGGCCACCGTTCTCTGGAGCCACCTTGTTCTTTTCCGGCCGGTGCCCAGTCCCCACCCCTGCCGAGGACCCCGGCATCTGCCCAGGACCTTGCGCTCCCGCGGCCGGCGATGCAGCACCCGCTCCGGCAGCTCCCGGTCCGGTCTGCGAGCCGGAGCCCGGCGGTGCCGTCTGAGACGTCTGGGCCGTGGCGCACATCGCCGCCAGCGTCATCCCGAGCAACGCCGCTGCCCATCCGCCCGCACGCTTTTCGACCACCATCATCAGAACGTCTGCCCTATCGAGAAGAAGAAGTTGAAATGTCCCGCCTGCCCCGTCTTCGGCTGCGGCACATTCGAAGTCGAGCTCTGGTAGTCATACACCTCCGGGAAGAACGGCGGGTCGAGGTTATAGCTCGTATCCACGCGGATCGGCCCTATCGGCGTGCGATACCGCGCCCCCAGGCCCAGCGCATGCGACCAGTAGTTGAAGCTGCAAGTTGCCTCCTGCACGTTCAGCGATCCATCCGGGTTGGTATTCACCGTCGGTATCGTGCGGCACTCGCTCTCATTCGGCTGATGGAAATGGATAAAGCTGGAAAAGACATCGCTCGAGGTGTTGAAGACGTTGCCCATGTCGTGGAAGAAAACGAAACCAAGACTGTTACCGACCAGCGGCAGATTGGGATAGGGAGTGCGCAGCTCGAAGGTGTTCACCATCACCGCCGCGCCGCCCAGTGGATAGCCGGTCTCCGGATCGCGCGGTCCCGCCGCGTTAATGGCGAAGCCGCGATGCGATGTCGCGCCACCTGCATACAACCGCTCCGGTAGCGGAATCAGCAACTGGTTGCCGTTGCCAAACGCCCGCTCCTGTCCATAGCGCGTCTCGCGCGCAATGACCCACTGTCGCTTGCCGACCTCGTAGTACGACGAGTTCGTGATGTCGATGCGGGCGAAGTTCGCCTGCGAGCCAAATGTCGAATCCGAAACAAAGAGCGACGCGGTGTTGAAGGTGCCATGGTGCGCGTCCAGGGGATCGTCGCGTGTATCGCGGATATAGTTCATTCCCGGGCCACCCACGCGCGCCGGCTGCGACAGCAGCGGAATCAGCGCCAGGCTTACCTGGATGGTGTTCGGATTCACCTTTACGTCGCGGTACGACCAGGAATAGATCAGCGTCGTTGGCTTGGTCACATGCTGCGTTATGCGCGCTGTCGCAAACAGCGAGGATGCGGCGAACGTCGTCACGTTCTGGCTGCTGGTGTAGCCGCCGGAGATCGATCCGGTAAAGTTCGGGTTCTTGAACAGGTCCGGATACTGGTAGAGCAGTATCGCGTTCTGCTCTAGCGTGCCGTACTGCGTGCGCAGCGACAGTGACTGGTTGGTGCCGAACAGGTTGATGCGCGAGAGGTCGAAGATCAGGTCCGGGCTGATGCCGAAATGTCCGTTGGCGCTCCCCGAAAAGGTGCTTGGGTTGATCCCCTGCTGGATCAGGTAAGCCGCCGACGGCGTGTTGCGGTAGGGCGTGCCCGTCTGCGCCTGGAAGCCGAAGCCGTAGGTCACATCCCAGCGCCTGGCCTCCGTTGTCAGCAGCAGCACGTTCTTGCGCGCCTGGTCTGCCGACGGGTTCTGCACCGCGGTCTCAACCTCGTTGAAGAGCGCGAGATTGTAGAGCGTCCTCTGCGAGTCGAGCAGCGCCGACTGGTCCAGCGCCTCTCCCGGCCGGATGGTCACGCGCGGCGTCACTACCGTGGGCCGCGTGTAGTGCAGCCCCGAAACCAGCACCTTGTTGACGAAGACCTGGTGGCCTTCATCCACGTTTACTGTGACATCCACCAGTTCCGGGTCCTTCGGATCGTTCTGCTGCACCACGCTCACTTGCGCATTCTGGTAGCCGTGGCTCAGGTAGTAGCCCTGAATCAGGTCGCGGTCGCCGGTCACGTTCAACGACGAGTAGGGCTGCCCCACCTCGGTATTCAGTGATGGACGCAGCGCCTCCACGGGAATCTTGTGCATTCCGTTGATCGTGTAGCTGCCGATCTTCTGCTGCGTGCCCTCCTCGATCTTGTAGATCACATCGATGTTCGCAGTCTTCGATCGTCTCTCTTGCGCGGACCGGTCGGCGTCCTTGTCCTTGATCACTGGTGTCACCACCACGTGGCTGAAGCCGTTGCCCTGGTAAAGCGCGGTCAGGTTGTCCACGTCGCTGTCCACTCGCGCCTGGCTATAGGTGCCATGCCGCTCGATAAAGTTCGCCGGCCGCACGCTCACATGCTCATCCAGCGTGTCGTGGTCAAAATACTTCGCGCCCTCGATCCGCACCGAATCCACTCGGTGCTCCAGGCCGCGGTCCACCTTGTACAGAACCGTGACATCGTTCGCGCTGTTGTGCACCGGCTCATGCGTCACCGTGGCATCAAAGTAGCCCTTTCCCTGCATGTCGGCACGCAGGTTGTGCGCACCTTCGTTCACCAGATCCAGGTCGACGCTGCCCTCTTCGTAGATCGGCACCAACCGCTCAATGGCGCTCCGGCTGTACTTCGCGCCATCCACCTGCACACTCACCAGCGGGCCCTCCTTCGCCCGGAACGCGTAGTCCAGCTGGTTGGTGTTGGGGTGATACTCCTTCGTCTCGAGCGTCACCGAGCCGGCCCAGCGTTGCTTCTTGTCGTAGTACTTGCGCAGCCGCGTCAGGGCGCGGCTCACCGTCTGGCGGTCCACTTTTTTGCCCGCCTTCAGCTTGCTGACCTTGCGAAATTCTTCGAGCGACATGCCCGGCGTTCCATCCACCTTCACATTGCCGATCTTCGCCTGCGGACCCGGTTGAATGTTGTAGATGATGTTCACCTGCGAGTTGGGAGCGTCCAGCTGCTCGCGCCGCTCCACTTTGGCCTCGTAGAAACCGCTGTCCGTCAACGCCTGCTCAATCGAAGCCTCGGACGCATCCAGCTTCCGCTGCGTATAGCGCGTACCCGGCTGCAGGCGGGCAGCGCCCGCCAGTTGGCCCTGCCGCCGCTCGTTGTTGACGCCGAAGAACTGGACACGCCCGATGAACAGCCGCGGCCTCCCCGCGAACACCACCACCACCCCGCCGTCGGAGCGAAGGCCCTGGACCTGAATGGTGTCGTAGAGACCCGTTTCGTAGAGCCGCCGCAGGCTCGCCCGCACCTTGTCCTCGGTCAGCACATCGCCCATCTGCAGCTCCAGTTGGGCGGCCACGGGCCCCAGCATCGCCGCCTTGACGCCATCAAATCGGATGCCGGTCACCTTGCTCCCGGCAAAGGCGGCAATACCTGGCAGGGTCGCAGTCTCTCCAGACTCCGCCTGCTGAGAGGGCCGGGATGTCGAGGACTGCGCTGAGGAAGACGATTGCGGCAGGAACTGCGACGCAGAGGACGACTGCCCGGCCCCGTCCGTCGCTGGAGTCCCGGAGCTCGCCGTCTGCGCACCGCAGAAGTGCACGCCGGCCAGCAACAGCGACAGGAGCACCACCGCGCGGACCGGCCACCCAGCAGAAGAAAGGTTCAGCGATCCTGCGAGCGATCTCGACCGGCGGGCGAGAGGTATCGTGCGTCTCCCGTCAAGAAAAGCCGCGTCAGCCCCTGCTCCGCCGTTCACAGAATTCGCAAAAATGCTCTCACGCACTACGGTCAAAGAGCCTCTCCGGGGTTTGCGCCACCGGGTTTGTCCCCCATGGAGCTGTCTCGAGCACTTCCCTACCGCTGGAAACCCCGTCAACGCAGCTTTCGACGCGCCTTTTCCCGACGGAAAAGGCAGTGCGTCGCGTCGACCCCAAGGCCACGGCAATAGAACATGCTCTCGTCAAAATACGGCAGCATCACGTTAGGTCAGATGCAGGGGCGAACCAACGTCCAGCGGACCCGTCACGCGTCTTCTTATACTAGACACAATGGAAAGCGTCAGCACCGTTGCCATTCCGGATACCGAGCGCTACTCGCGCCAGCTTCTCTTTGCGCCCATCGGTCAGGAAGGACAACAGCGCCTTGCCCGCTCGACAGTCGCCATCGTCGGCTGCGGAGCCACCGGCGCCGCCGCGGCCGCGTTGCTTGCCCGAGCCGGTGTCGGCACCCTCATCCTCATCGATCGCGACTTCGTCGAGGAGAGCAACCTGCAGCGCCAGGTTCTTTTTGACGAGGCCGATGCCGCCGCCGCCACTCCAAAGGCCGAGGCCGCCCGTCGTCAGATCGCACGTTTCAACAGCGATATCCAGGTCCGTTCACACGTCGCTGACCTCGTGCCCGACAATATCCACGCCCTGCTCGCCGACGCCCCGCTCATCCTCGATGCCACCGACAATTTTGAGACCCGCTACCTCATCAACGACTACGCCGTGGAACAGGGACGGCCCGACCAGAACAACAAGGTATGGATCTATGCCGCAGCCGTCGGCGCATACGCAGCGACCATGAACATCCTGCCCGGCGAAACCGCCTGCCTCGCCTGCCTCTTCCCCACGCCGCCCTCCGGCGCGGTCGAGACCTGTGACACCGCCGGGATCCTCAACACCGCCGTCAATCTCGCCGCCTCCATCCAGGTCACCGAAGCCCTCAAGTACCTCACCGGCGCACGCGACGCCATGCGCCGCACCCTGCTGTCCTGGGATCTCTGGCAGAACGAGCGATCGGAGATCTCCGCCGCCGCGCCCCGGCCCGGCTGCGAGGTCTGCGATGCCCGCGACTTCGCTCACCTGCGTGGCGAAGGCCGCCCTCACATCACTCTCTGCGGCCGCAACTCCGTCCAGATCCACGAGCACCACCGCCCCGTCGACCTCGCCGCTGCAGCCGACCGCCTGCGTCCCCACGGCGACGTCCGCCAGAATGGCCTGCTGCTCCAGTTCCGCCGCGGCCCCCACACCCTCACCCTCTTCGCCGACGGCCGCGCCCTCATCCAGGGCACCACAGACGTCGCCCTCGCCCGCACCCTCTATGCCCGCTTCGTGGGCAGCTAGGCGATCTCCGGGCTCGCTTCGCATCTCTTTACAAACAAATGACATGGCGATGGCAATGGAATGGCCGCGCTGGGTAAAGATGATCTGCGCAGGCGCCGTCGAATCGGCTCAGCACAAGCGCTCTGCGGTTTGTCGAAATCCTGCGCGGCCGTTCGTGAGGTTCACCTGTCCCCCCAGATCGTAGCCGCTCCCGGAAGGTTGTTTCGCGTGACGAGTCTCCGCGGTCTCATCCGGCGTCCCCTGTTTCAGTGCGGCGTTTTGACTCTGCTGACGCTATGGCTGCGCATGGCCAGCGCGTCGGGACCATACTTCGTCGATGCTGCGCGTCACATCAGCGCCATCGAAACCGGCAAACTGGTGATCCACACGCCGGGATACTTCCTGTTCAATCTCAGCGGCTTCATCCTCTCGCATCTGCTGCACGTCTCTGCTGGAAGTGCTCTGCACATCCTGAACGTAGCCTTCAGCGTTGCCGGTGTTGCCGTCTTCTATCTCCTTACTTCACGCCTCTTAGCTTCACGCCTCTTGCACGGCGTATCGCCCTTCTGGCTCTCCCTCGCCTATACCTGTTCGCCCATCGTCTGGTTCTCCGCAGACATTCATAGTTCCTATGCGGCCATGACGTTCTTTGCCCCGCTGCTCATTCTTGTGCTCGAAGTCGACCAGCGGTTGGTGTGGGCATGCGTCGTCTGGGCGCTGATGATGGGATTTCGGCCATCCGACGGAGTGTTTGTGCTTCCGTGGATGCTCTTTCACGCTCTGCGCTATCCCTGGAAGCAGCGGCTGGCCGGCGTCCTTGCAGCCATCGCCATCGTCGCCGCGTGGTGGGTGCCTACTGCTCAACGCTACGGTGGCAGCCTGCTCTTGCCCCTGAGCTCATCGCGTCAGCAGGTTCATGGATTGGCGCAGGGCATTCTCACCGGGCACCTCGGCGTGCATGCCGCGGTAAATGCGGTCCACACCGTGGCAGGCATCATCATGACCTGGGGCCTGCTCACGCCGGCGGTCTATCTCGGGGCCATCGCATGGAAACGAAGCGAAATCGCCCGCAGCATGACCATCTTTCTCGCGCCAGGCCTGGCCTTCTTTCTGCTGTACTACTTCTCTGACGGACCATACCTGGCCTACATCGCGGCGGCGGGCTTTGTGCTCGCCGGCGTGCACCTGGCAAGCCGGCCCCCGGCGACCCAGCGAACGATCTACGCGGTCGCAATCGCTGCTTCGCTGCTCTTTATGATTTTGGCGCGCCCCGCCACCGGCAAGCCCTCGAAGCTGCGAGCCGTGACCGATGCATACTTCGTCAGGTACTCCGTCCCCTCGCTCAAGGAACAAAGAGACCCGCGACTGGCCAAGCTGCTCGGTGCCTGCCACGACCAATCGGTGGCGGGGGTGTGTCGATAACCTCTGCAGACACGGTTTTCCAGTCAAATTGCCGTCAGATTGCCCTTGCGCAACCCCTCCGCGCCCTGCTTCGTGGGAAACTAGTAGATATGACCTTCACACGATCCTTTATTGAGCTTCACGTGCGCGTTCTCAACAATGGCACGCAGGTATTTCGCGCAACTCGCGCCCTGAAGCTCGGCGGAGGGTTATTCAAGCTCGTCGCCTGTCCCGATTACGATCCCGGCCAGGAACAATGGGAGCTCTTGCCCGGCGCAACAGTCCGCGTCGAACTTCATCCGGGCACAAAGGGAGATTTCCCTCTCGCTGTCAGAGCGTAGGGCTCGCGCAGGTATGCTCAAAGAGAGCGATGTGCGTGGCTCGCCGGCTCCCTTGAATGGCTGACCCGTTTTCAAGGCAACCTTAGGGCTGTCCCCCGCGTCCGACAGGCATTGCCCCCAACCAGAATCTCTGGTGACCACGAGTACGATAACCATGACCATTGCGCTGGCGGGCAAACGTATACAAATGACAAAATCCGTAACTAACGGCGTCTTTTCCCCACCTGCCAAAGGCACCGCGACGGCTGAGCCCGAGCGTCAGAAGTCTAACCAGCACCTACGCCGCAATCCGCCCATCGCCGGTGAAGCAGAAGCTATTGCCGCGGCGCAAGCCGGCGACGGCGCCGCCTTCGAGCGCCTTTACAGCCTGCACAAGCGCCGGGTCTACTCCCTGTGCCTGCGCATGCTGGGCAACGTAGCCGAAGCAGAAGATCTGACCCAGGAGGCGTTTTTGCAGCTTTATCGCAAAATCGGCACCTTCCGCGGCGACTCAGCCTTCTCCACCTGGCTGCACCGCCTCTCGGTCAACGTCGTGCTCATGCACCTCCGCAAAAAGGGCCTGCCTCAGGTTTCTCTCGAAGAGACGCTCGAGCCCTCGCAGGAAGACGGTCCGCGCAAGGACATCGGCGCGCGCGACCTTATGCTGTCCGGATCCATCGATCGGGTTACGCTCGAACGGGCGGTCTCCGATCTTCCCCCGGGCTACCGGCTCGTCTTCGTGCTGCACGATGTCGAAGGCTACGAGCACAACGAGATCGCCGACATGCTGGAGTGCTCCATCGGCAACAGCAAGTCGCAACTGCACAAGGCGCGCATGAAGCTGCGCGACCTGCTGCGCACCGGGCAGCCAGCTCCCCGGCGTGAGGCCTCGCTATGAATGCAGGCGGCAAGAACAACGCATCCATGAAAACAACCAGTCCGAGCATGACCTGCGCCGAGTTTCAGGACAAGCTTCCGGAGCTCTTCGAATCCGGCGCCGACCTGAAAGAGCAGGAACACCTGAAGACTTGCGAGCAATGTTCTGCCCTGGTCAGCGATCTGGAGTACATTGCGCAGCAGGCCAAACTGCTGCTCCCCATTCACGACCCCAGCCCGGCCGTGTGGGAGAACATCCAGACCACGCTCTCCTCGGAAAAGAACAACTCCAACTCCGGCTCGAGACCAAGCAAATGAGCGCAGGCCCCGCGGGGTCCGTGTCGTCATCCACCTCGTCGCCCACTAAGCTGCCCCGTCGCATCGTCCTCACCGGCTTCATGGGCGCCGGCAAGTCCACTGTGGGCCGCCTCCTCGCGGCACGCCTGCACTGGCCCTTTCTCGACATCGACTCCCTCATCACCGCAGAGCACGGCCTCTCGGTCGCCCGCATCTTCGCCCATCACGGCGAAGAGCATTTCCGCCGCCTCGAGGCTGAAACCATCGCCCGCGTCCTTGACCCCGTGCAACAAGACCCGGCCTACCAGCACAACCAGGCCATCGTCGCGCTCGGCGGCGGGGCAATTGAGACCGAGGCCGTCCGCCACCTGCTCTTCGACGAACCGGCATCGGTGCCCGGCACGGTGACGATCTTCCTCACCGCCCCGCTCCCCGAGCTGCTGGCCCGCTGCCACGCCACTCCCCTGTCCACGCAGAACACCTGCAGAGACGAGGACGAGGAGACGCCTGTGCG
>DASZGZ010000379.1:0-23223 GCA_035938355.1 Acidobacteriaceae bacterium | reverse complement strand
TTGCACGGAGTCGAGAAGAAGAGAGCCATCCGTCCCGCTTAGTTCCGAAGGTGCTCCGGTTCCGACGGACGACGTGCTTATTCTCAGAACACGGCAGCATAAGGACCGGCGTCGACTGTAATCTTTGAGTTGAACCGCCGTTCAGGAGCACAGTATGAGCCGGATACTCATCATTGGGGATCAGCTACTCACCATGGGAAATGAGCCGTTGAGCCGCGAGATTGGCGCTAAACTCACGGCTCAGGATTTGCCGGTGGAATACGCAGCAGGACATGCCGACGCTCTGCTACGAATAAAGACGCGGTCCTTCGGCGTGGTGATTACCAGCTGCGATAGCGAATTGGCCGAAGACCTGGCGTTGCTGACGGAGCTGCGTGCCATTCGGCCTGGACTAAAGTGCATTGTGCTGGCCCGTCACAGTACACCGGATGACGTCATTGCAGCGTTGCGTGCGCGGGTGTTTGCATGTTGCACGCCTCCGTTTGATGTCAACGAGATCGCATACCTGGCTGCCAGTGCGGCATCGGACAGCCAGTGGCGGGACGATATCCAGGTGCTATCCGCCAAGCCCGGCTGGGTGTCGGTTCGCGTCAATTGCCGCCTGATCAACGCCGAGCGCCTCCTGACCTTTGCGAAAGAGCTCAGCGTTCAGCTGCCTGAAGACGCGCGAGAGGACATGATGCAGGCGCTTCGAGAGATTCTGCTGAACGCAATGGAGCACGGAGCGGCTTTCAATCCTGACCAAATGATTGAGGTCACTGCAGTCCGCACGGCAAGGTCGTGTGTGTTTCACATACAAGACCCCGGCGCGGGCTTCCGGCGCGAGTCGGTAGTCGCCGCACCTCTGGGCAACGAAGAGGTTGATCCATTCGCGCACATCACGCAACGCGAGAAAGAAGGAATGCGCGCTGGCGGCTATGGTCTGCTCGTGGCTTCAGGGACGGTGGATGAGCTGATCTACAGTGAAATTGGTAACGAAGTCCTGCTCATCAAGTACATAGATTCAGACTCGAGCGCCGACAAGGCTTGAGTGCTGATCCTCGAATCCTTGATCGTCGACTCGTCTCGCTTCCAACGAGCCGCTCTATTGCGCCTTCACGAGCGGTAGCTCGATATAACTGGCGTTGTCCGGCGCGTGGTAGATGCGCTGCTCGGCCTTCTGGTAGTCGTCCGGTTTGGCGAACATGATGTTGGGGACGAAGGTCTGCGGGTTGCGGTCGTAGAGCGGGAACCATGCGGACTGCACCTGCACCATGATGCGATGACCGGGCAGGAAGACGTGATTTGCGGTGGGCAGATCGAACTTGTAGAGCAGGGGCGTGTTGGACTGGATGGGCTTGGCAGCGGTGAAGCTTTCGCGATAGCGGCCTCGCAGGATGTCGGCTGAGACCATGAGCTGGAAGCCGCCGAGATGCGGATATTCAGCCACCTCATCGGGATAGACGTCAATGAGCTTGACCACCCAGTCGGAATCCGTGCCGGAGGTGGAGGCGACGAGATGGGCGACGGGCTGGCCGCTGATCTTGACTGGATGAGTAAGTGTATCGGTTACGAATGAGAGAACGTCGGGGCGGCCGGAGGCTTCGCGCTGATCGTCGACCAGCCAGAAGGACCAGGTGAGCTCGCCGGTATAGCCCATGGGCTGGATGGGGCGCTTGCGGAAGGGCACAGGCTTTGCGGGGTCGGAGATGTAGCTGTCATAGCTGCTGTTGGGGGCGCTGGCGCTGGGCTTGTCGAAGGACAGGCCGAGGTTGGGCTCGAGGTAGAGCGGGGTCGGCGTGACGGTGCAGCCCTGCGCGCAACCGGATGGCCATGACGGGAGCTGCTCCCATTTGTTGGCGCCGGTTTCAAATGCGGTGACGGTGGGGATCTGGGGCGTTTCGTCCTTGAGGTAGTGGGCGAGGAAGGGCGCAAGGACGTGCTGGCGGAAGTAGAGGCCGGTGTCCTGCCCGAAGTGCAGTTCACCTAGGGTGCTGACGTCTTCAATCTCCTGACCGTGGTGCCACGGGCCCATCACGAGGAAGAGCTTATCGTTGGCCGTGTCTTTGGGCTTGACTGCTTTCCACACAGAGATGGCGCCGTAGATATCCTCCTGGTCCCAGAGCGAATGGACCAGCAGCGTGGGAACGATGAGTGGCTCTTTGGCGAGGATCTTGTCGAGTGCCTGGTCGCTCCAGAAGGCGTCATACGCGGGATGAGCGGCAACCTTGTTCCAGAAGCCGAGCTGCTCCATGCCGCGCTCCTTGGCGAGCGCTCCGGCGGAGCCTGCGCGCATCCACATATCGTAGTCGTCGTAGTTGCTTGTCCACCAGGTGATGGTATTGGAGCGCGTGGCGGACTGATCGTAGATGTAAGTGAGGTTCTGCTGGCGGAAGGCGCCGTTGTGAAACCAGTCGTCGCCCATCCAGCCATCGACCATGGGGTTCATGGGGACATCGACCTTGAGCGCGGGATGCGGATGCACGAGCGCCATGAGGGGCAGGAAGCCATCGTAGGAGATGCCGAGAATGCCCACCTTGCCGTTGGACTCGGGGATGTTTTTGACCAGCCAGTCGATGGTGTCGTATGTGTCCGTGGATTCGTCGATGGGTGTGGGGTTCTGCGGGCCGTGGAGGGGACGATTCATGATGTAGTCGCCCTCCGAGCCGTACTTGCCGCGGATGTCCTGAACGACGCGAATGTAGCCACCATCGACGATGACGTCAACCGCGTTGTCATAACCCTGCAGGATGGGGCCAAGATGCGAGCTCTGCTCGTGCGAGGTCAAAGCGGTGGCGTCGTAGGGGGTGCGGGTGAGCAGGATGCCGGCGTTCTTCGCGCCGTTAGGAACGAGGATGACGGTGTGCAGCTTGACGCCATCGCGCATAGGGATCATGACATCGCGGCGCTGGTAGTCGAAGCCGGCGTAGGTGGGCTGAAAGTGTTCCGGTGTCTCGCTGGGGTAGGCGGGGGTGTTCTGGGCGATGGCGGGAAGCGAAAGAGCGAGCAGAGCGGCTGCCAAAGCGAGGCAGCGAGGCGAAACGGGCATGCGGGTCCTCAGAAAAAAAGTGCGCGACAGATGCGCGGAGTGAGTGCGCTGTGAGGGAACGCTAGCATGGATTTGCCGCCCGGGCAAAGGGACTGGCCGTCCGGGCGGCGGCGCCGCTGGCGCGTTTCGTTAGTTTCGCTTCCTTTGGTCGCTCAGGTATGGAGCTGTGGGCGCCTTGGCTGAGTTCCTGCTAGCTCTGTGGCTTTCCACTGCGCTCTGCTCAGGATAGGGCACCAATTATTTTATTGCGGCGCTGCTAGGTGCCGATGGCGACGACGAAATATTGCGCAGGCGTTGAGCCGGGATTGCGTACGCCGTGCAGTTCGCCGGAGTGGACGAAGGCTGCTCCGCCAGGGTCGATGACGGTGGTCTTGCCCGAGATCGTGACGGCCAGTGTGCCCTTCATCATGAGGAAGAGCTCCTCGTGCGCGTGCTGATGAGGTGGGTGCGGCGAGCTGCCGGGTGCGAGCGTCGTCTCATGTACCTCCATGTGATCGTTCGAATGCGTGGTTCCGTCGAGAATGGCGCGCGAGGTGTTGGCGCCGTTCTGATGGGCGGGCAGGGTGTCGAAGGGTTTGGCGAAGGATGGGATGGGAGCGAATGTCTGGTCTGCGGCGAAGGCTTTTCGCGCGAGTGTAGCGGTTGCGGCGAGAGCGGGAAGCGAGAGGCAGAGTGCGCGGCGCGTGGTATCCATGAGCGAAATGGTACGCCTGAGGCGCGGAGCGAAATCCTACGCATGGTGTGCCGGCGGAATGCTGGATCAGGGCGCAGCCAAGGCCGTAGGGACCGGACCTGTGCAACCACGCCTATGAAGGGGCACCCACCCGTGGTTGGAGAGCAAAACCATTCCTGTTACCGAAGACGCGACGGAGGAGACTCCGTAGTCTTACTTGCGAACGTCTCCTGCTGCGCTTGGCGCTCTCACACTGCGGAGCGCCTTTCCTTTTTTACAGATGGCTTCTGCTCCGCTGGCGTTGCCGGCACGAGGGACTCGGCCCCGAGGGCGAGTCTCTGGTTCGGTGTGCCTGCTCTAGTCTCCGGCGGCTCCGGAAAGGACGATGGGCAGCGTCGGGGTGGAGGAGCCGGCGGCGTTTTCTATGGTGATGCCGAAGGCTTTTGCCTGGACGCCGCTGGGCAGGCTAGGCAGGACAAGCGAGGCGTAGCCCTCGGAGTTAGGCCGGAAGGTGCCGGCGGGTATAGGCGCTCCCCCGCTCGCGGGGATGACCCAGAGTTCATACGCTTTGTCGGCGGGCACAGGCTTTAGGTGGCTCGCTTCCATGACCAACGCGCCGCGCTCGGCGAGATAGACGGTGTGGGCTGTGGGCGCGGGCGCCGTTTGGGTGGCGGTGAGGGTGACGCGTTGAGCGTCCGGCGCATTGAGGACCTCGAGCACCTGCTGGGCATGCGAGGCCTTCGCGGCGAGGTTCGAGACCAGACGGGATTCGCCGTCGAGCGCATCGTTCATGGAGCTGACACGATAGCCGAGGATGCTGCAGGCGATAGCGAGCGCGGCAGCGATGGCCCACGGGGTGAAGACGGTCCACTTGCTGCGGCGAGAGGCGGCGGGTGCGATTTCGTATGCGGTATCAGTCATGGGGGGCATTGCGGTTGGGACGGGTTTGGCGGCCACTGTGGTGGCGGCGGCATTTTCGTGCATGCGCGCTTTGAGACGGTCAAAGGCACCGGCGGGCGCAGGCTGCTGTTCGGTGGAGAGCGCGAGCAATGCGAGGTCGCTCTGAATGCGAGCGAACTCCTGCTGCGCCTGCGCGTTGTCGCGCAGTGCGGCGGCCACGGCGGCCATCTCGTCCGCAGAGAGGGCCTGCATCGCGTAAAGCGCGAGGTCCTCGGGCGACGGAATGGGGCGTGGGTCGTTCATGGTTGAAAGGCCTTTCGCAAACTGATCAATGCCTGGCGGATCCTCGTCTTTACGGTGCCCAGCGGATCGCCCGTGCGACTGGCGATCTCGGTATGACTCAATCCTTCAAAGTATGCGAGCTCGAGACTCTTCCGCTGCTCCATGGGCAGATCGGCAATCACTCGGCGCACCTTCTCCATCATGGTGTTACGCTCCGCCTCGTCCGCTACATTGACGGTCGAAGCGAGGACGACATCGTCGACGGAATCGGATGGTTTGCGACGGCGCAGCACATCGATGGCGCGATTGCGCGCGATGACCACCAGCCAGGCGCCGAGGGAACCGCGATTCTGGACGAAGGCGGCCGGTTTGCGCCAGAGCTGGAGGAAGACCTCCTGCAGGACGTCCTCGGCCTGGCTGCTGTCCCGCAAAACCCTGAGCGCTACCGAATACACGGGTCCGCTATAGCGGCGGAAGATCTCTTCCATCGCGTTCTCGTCGCGTTGCTCAATGCGCGTCAACATTGCCGATTCGTCGACGGGTCCGATTTCCGTTTCGCTGTTCGATGTACGGTTATCAGAAGGCTTCGGATTGGAAGGGGATTCAAACATTCGAGAGATGCGTGGTCATGATACGCAACGGGTTGGCGGCCTGTCACTTGGGGAAAGTCGCGCCGCCCTTCACTCAGAGAATAGGACGCGGGCACGATGAAAGCGCGGTTGGATAAGTTTCTGGTGGAACGCGGGCTGGTGCCGTCGCGGGAGCGGGCGCAGGCCTTGATCCTGGCGGGGCGTGTGCTGGTGAACGAGCAGAAGGTGGAGAAGCCGGGGGCCGCGGTGGCAGAAGATGCGGCGGTGCGGCTGCTGGGCGACGACCTGCGCTACGTGAGCCGCGGCGGACTGAAGCTGGAGGCGGCGCTGGCGCGCTGGGAGATCGATCTGACGCGGCGCGTATGCGCGGACGTGGGAGCTTCGACCGGCGGTTTTACGGACTGCATGCTGCAGCACGGGGCGGCGGCGGTGCTGGCTATCGACACAGGCTACGGGCAGATTGCGCACAAGCTGCGTGTGGATCCGCGGGTGACCCTGCTGGAACGAACCAATGCGCGGAAGCTGGAACGGCAAAAGGTCACCTTGTCAGTTACGTTTTGCGCGATGGATGTTTCGTTCATCTCGGCGACTCTGGTGCTGCCGGCAGTGGTGGAGGCGATGCGGGCGACGCTGACGGAGACTGTGGTGCTGGTGAAGCCGCAGTTCGAGGCGGGACGCGAGCATGTTGGAAAGGGCGGGATTGTGCGCGATCCGGCAGCGCATGCGTTGGCGGTGGAGAGGGTGCGCGCGGCGGTGGCGCAGCTTGGCGGTGAGGAGATCGAAGTGATCGATTCGCCGGTGTTGGGAGCAGAGGGGAATCGGGAGTTCCTGCTGCGTGCTCGGTGGAGTTAGCGAGTCAGTGCGCTGGGGCGCTTCGTGAGTGCCTCCGGCGAGGATGAGGAGAGCGCTCTCATCGGCGGACTGCCGACTCACTGACTTGCGGAATCGCCTTTGATCAACTGCGTTCACGCAGGGAATCTTTGCGCCTCCATTTACACTGAATCCCGATGCGCACGATTGCTGTCATTTCGAAGCCGCAGAAACCGGACCTCGCTCCGATCCTGAGCGAGCTGGTGACGTGGATACACGAGCGTGGATTCGAGCCGATCCTGGACCCGGTGAGCGGGAGTTATGTGCAGGGTGCGCGCATTGTGCCACGGCACGAGATGGCGGAGCAGCACACGGAGCTGGCGATCGTGCTGGGCGGCGACGGCACACTGCTGGCAGCGGCGCGCGTCTTTGCGAAGAGCAACGTCCCGATCCTGAGCGTGAACCTGGGGTCGCTGGGCTTCCTGACCGAGGTTCGGTTATCCGAATTGTTCCAGAACCTGGAAGGGTGGAGCTGCGGGCAGTGCCATATCGATTCGCGCGCGATGCTGCATGTGGACATCATCCGCGACGGAGAGCTTTTCCGCAGTTATGACGCGCTGAACGACATTGTGGTGTCGAAGGGCGCGATTGCCCGTATGGGCGACTTCCGTGTGCTGCTGGGCGAGCAGCTGGCGATGTCGTTTCGCGCGGATGGAGTGATCGTGTCGACGCCGACGGGATCGACGGCCTACAACCTGGCGGCGAACGGGCCAATCATGTCGCCGGATGTCGATGCGATGGTCGTGACGCCGATCTGTCCGCACCTGCTGACGATCCGGCCCATGGTGGTGCATGGCGATGCGCAGATCAATCTGAGCGTGGCTGGTGTACCGGATCAGACGTTCATGACGGTGGATGGGCAGGAAGCGATCGAGGTGCTAGTGGGCGACAACCTTCGCTGCGTTCGGTCCGAGCACACCGTGCAGCTGGTGCGGTTGCGGACGCACGGATTTTTCGATGTGCTGCGGCAGAAGCTGAAGTGGGGAGAGAGATAGCGCCAGCAATATTTATCTGGCTGGCTTGTCGCCTTGCTGCTAACTGGCGCCGGTGAGCTCGTCGAGGAGTGTCCTGGCTTTGGTGGCGAGGGTGTGGGCTCCGTCGACGTCGCCGTTGTGCAGTGCGCGCTGCGCCTGATCGAGGAAGCTGCGTATCTGGGCGACGGTTTTGTTTTGATCGCCATTCAGGTTGCGCAGGGAGTTGACGCCGCGCTGCGTGGAATCGATGAGGTCGGCGGCCTGCTGGCGTGATCCAGCGGTGTCCTGCGTCGGGCCGGCGGTAAGCTGGCCGATGGGGGTGGGCTGGCTGGTATCTCCGCTGGGTGTTGGCGCGGTCACCTTCATGTTCTGACCCTCTGGTAGCGCAGCGGCGACTTCGGGTGGCGACGACTCCTTGTCGCGGGCTTCACGCTCGTGGGTCTCACGCTCTGCGACGTCAATCTCGCCTTTGCGGCCGTGGTGACGGGGCGGATGCACGGGCTTCTTGGTCGTGTCCACGATGACGGAGGCAGGTGGCGGTGCCGGCTGCGCGCCCGGCGGTGGAGGCGAAGGCAGGTCGGGCAGTGCAGTATTGCCCTGAGTCAGCTCGGAATAGAGCGGCGTGACCGGCGGAGCCAGCATCGACGGGCCCTGGGCGGTGATCGGTACAGGGGCAGGCGATTCTTTGTGAAGGTAAGCGCAGCCTGATAGCGCTGGGAGCAGCGCCGTTGCGGCCAAGGATGCCAGGCTGAGACGTCGCCGGGTCATAGGCCGGACCCTTCGGAGGTGAAGGCCGGAGCCGGAATTGTTTTATCCAACGAGGAACCGCGCAGTTTCCCCTCGGCTGAAGCCAGCAAAGGGAGTTTCAAAGTAAAGGTGCTGCCTATGTTTTGTTCCGATTGTACGTCAATGCTGCCGTTGTGTAACTGAATGATACGGTAAGTCATAGCCAGGCCAATACCACTTCCGTCCTTGCGAGTAGTGAAGTAGAGATCGAATATTTTGGCCCGTATGTCATCTGGGATGCCGCTGCCGCTGTCGGAGATTTCGATGGCCGCCATGCGGCCATCTTCACGCAGGGTGACGTGCAGCTCCCCGCCCTGGGACATGGCCTGGGCTCCGTTCAAGACGACGTTCAGGATAGCCTGTTTTATCAGGTCGGCGTCCACCTTTGTAATCACCGGGCGCTCCGGCATATGGCTGGAAACGCGCACGTTATGTGTTTCGAGCTCGGCTGAGGCCAGCATCAGGACGCCGGAGACGATGCGGCGCAGGTCCTGCTCCTTCAGCTGTAGCTCTACCGGCCGGGAGAAGTCTACCAGGGTCTGTACGACGCGATCGAGGCGCTGAATCTCGCTCTCGATGATCTCGAGGTGGCGCATAGCGCGGGCGTCGGGCCCGGAGAGTTTGTTGCGGAGCAGCTCCAGATGCACCACGATGGCGTTGATGGGGTTCTTGACCTCGTGGCCTACGCCGGAGGTGAGACGGCCGATGGCGGCGAGGCGGCGGGAGAGCTCGAGCTCGCTTTCCAGTTCGCGAACGGATTCGAGGTCATGGAGGGTGAGCAGGGCGCCGAGCGAAGCCCCGGGGGCGGAATCCTGGTCGACTACGAAATCGAGTGAGACCTGAACGCGCCGGCCGGTTTCCGTCTCGACCTCTTCCTGATCCAGAGTGTTTCCGTTTTCGAAGGCATCGCGCACCAGGCGGCCGATCTTCGTTTCCAGGGTGAAGATACTGGCGATGCTGCCGCCGAAGAGCTTGGTGCGGGGCAGGCCGAGGAAGCGCTCGACCGAGTCGGAGACCAGGGCGGCCCGGCCGTCGGCGGTGAACAGCAGGATGCCGTCCTGCAGGTTCGACATGATGGAGTCGAGGTTTTCCTTGAGGGCGGAGAAGACCTCCTCGACATTGCGCATGCGGCGGCCGATGCGCTCAATCTTGTTGGAAACCTGGCCGACGGGGTCTTCCGTGGAGGGTCGGATGAGCGTGGCGGGACGCATCCATGCAGGGCTCTCCCTGGTGGGCGGTGGCAGCTCGGCCTGCTGCGGTGGAATGGACTCTCCGTCCCGATCGAAGTCCGCCTGTTCGAGGGTGTCGAGGCGCAGGCTGATCTGCTCGATGGGCTGGAGAGCGAGGTTGGCCAACAGGGCTGCCACCAGCAACGAGGAGATGATAGCGATGCCGGTGAAGGTGAGCGAAGCCCAGATCCAGGGAGCGAAGACCGTGCGGAGAAAGGTGGTGCGGATGCCGACCCGGATGGTCAGAAACGGTACTTTCCTCCCCGGTGCCACCGTTCGCTCAAGCGGCAGGATGATGTTGTAGTTGCGAGGGGGACCGAAGACCGCGCGCATGGTGGTGATCACACCAGCGTGTTGGAGCAACGCGTAGTCTTCCCGCTCGGGAAGGGTCACGTTGTCCTGGGTGGGATCGGTGCTCAGCAAAGCTTTCCCGTCGCGGTCGGCGACGGCCACGTCGAAGACGGTGGGCGCGTAGCGGTTGACCGAACTGAGCAGCCCATTCAGGCCCTCGTCGTGCTGCAGCACGTCCAGGACGGCAGCGCGCAGTGCCGTGGGATCGTTGGGATCAAGCTGGCTGTGGCTGCGCAGACCATTGGTGAGCGCGAGCTGCGTGCTGTAGAGGATCTGGCGAGCCACCATGTCGTTGGCGGCATAAGACTGGCTAATGCGCTGGGCCAGAAGCTGCTCGAGAAAAAGCCAGGACAAAACCGTCACCACCAGAAAGACAAGTCCGGTAATGGCGAGAACAAGTTTTGTCTTCAGGCGCATGGGGGCTTAGCCTATCGTACCCGTTGCGGCTTTCCCGTTTGAAACGGGAAACTCAACCGCGGGTTGGCGAGTTTGAGTAGTTTTGACCGTGGGAAGCGCCTCGAACGGAACACCTTAGCGGTTTTTATCCCTCGAAAGGGCCGCAGGGCAATACAACCGGCGTGCCACAGCCAAAGGCACAGATAAACGGAATGTGAATGGTCTGTCCGGCGCAGCCGCTCCTTGAGAGAACGGCTGCATCTGGATTTGGGCCCGACAGTGTGTCTGTGCTTCTTCCGCAATCCTGCGGGGAAAACCCGTTTATACGCGCTCCTCGATGCTTTCCGCGGAGGCGAAGGTGGCGCTGCCGTATTCCTTCAGTTTGTTGTGCAGCGTCTTCAGGCTGATTCCCAGGATCTCCGCCGCGCGGGTCTTGTTGTTGCGCGTGGATTCGAGGGTCTTGAGGATGAGCAGGCGTTCAGCCTCATCGACGGTGGCGCCGACCTCGACCTGAACGGAGTTGGCGGAGGAGGCGTCGTCCGCGCTGGGACGCATGATCCGCTCGCCGAAGCCCGGAGGCAGATGGCGTGACTCGAGCTGGCCTTCCCCGCAGAGGATGACGGCACGCTCGATGGTGTTGCGGAGCTCGCGGACGTTCCCCGGCCAGTCGTGGCTCATGAGGCGGGCGAGCATCTCCTTGTCCACACCGGTGACCGCGCGCTCGTGCTTCTCGTTCATATCCGCGAGGATGGACTCGAGGATGGCGGGGATGTCTTCCTTATGCTCCCGCAGCGGTGGCATATGGATGTTGAAGACATTCAGGCGGTAGAACAGGTCACCGCGAAGGTGACCATCCTCGACAGCCTCGCGGGGGTCCTTGTTGGTGGCAGCGAGGACGCGGACGTTGATGGGCTTCTCGATCTTGGAGCCGAGCCTGCGAAGGCGCTTCTCCTCGATGACGCGCAGGAGCTTGGCCTGGGTGCCGATGGGCATCTCACCGATCTCGTCGAGCAGCAGGGTGCCTTCTTCGGCCAGCTCGAAGCAGCCTGGGCTGCGCTCGATGGCGCCGGTGAAGGCGCCCTTTTCGTAGCCGAAGATCTCAGCTTCGATGAGAGTTTCGGGGATAGCGGCACAGTTGACGGCGACGAATGGCTTGGCCTTGCGCGGGCTCAGATCGTGCAGGGTGCGGGCGACGATCTCCTTCCCTGTGCCGCTCTCGCCGGTGATGAGGACCGAGACATTACTGGGTGCGACGCGCTCGATGAGGGCAAAGATGTCCTGCATCTTTCGGGAGGAGCCGACGAGTGAGCCGAGAACACCTTTTTCGCGCAGCCTGCGGCGAGTGAAGTCGAGCTCCAGCTCGGTCTCGCGCTGGCGTGAGGCGTTGGCCAGGATCATCTTAAGGCGCGTGGGATCTACGGGTTTCTGGATGAAGTCATAGGCACCGAGCTTCATGGCCTCAACGGCGCGATCGATGGAGCCCTGCGCGGTAAGCAGGATGACGCACTGCTTCTCAGCAAGCTCGCTAAGCCGGTTCAGCAGCTCGATGCCATCCATTCGCGGCATCTTCATATCGGTAACGATGATGCCCGGCTGCCAGGCCATCACCTTGTCGAGGGCTTCCGCGCCGTCGCGCGCTGTCTCAGTGCGATATCCCCATCCGGAAACAAGTTCTGCCAGCCCCATAAGTGCGTGGAGCTCATCTTCTACGATCAGTACCTTCTCACCTGCCATTGCTTACTGCTCTCTTCTCTCAACGAAATTTTTGTCTTGTTTGTATCATGTAGATCGCGGCTTAGTTACTAATTGAATAAGCATTTGCCGCGAGCATTCCCGAAAGCGTCAAACCCCCGGGGACTCTGGATACATCTTTCTATCTACCTATGTTAGACCTTGAACTCGCTCCGCAGGAGCTTAAGACGATGCTGGCGGCCCAAGGTCAGTTATTTCTATTGGACGTGCGGGAGCCGTGGGAGACGAGCGCAGTCGGATTTCCCGGCGCGCACACCATGCCCATGGGCGAGGTCCCGGCCCGAGCCTACAACGAACTGGACCCGGAGGAGCGGATCGTCGTGATCTGCCATCACGGGGTGCGGTCGCTGAATGTGGCGAACTGGCTGAGAAATCAGGGGTTTGAGCAGGCACAATCACTGCGCGGCGGGATCGATGCCTGGTCGAGGGATGTGGACCCGGGCATGTTGCGCTACTGAGGATCAGAGCCAGGAATCAGGGGATCACGCGGCTGGCCATCGGCCGTCTTCGAGGCAAGAAATTGGGAGGGAATCTGGAAGCATCCCGTCTCTGATCCGGATCCTTACCCCCGATCCTGATCCATCGCCGGCTCGGCTATGATCGCTCCGATAGAAGATCGGAGTGAGCGACGTTTATGTTCAGTGCTGCTATTGAATTTTCCCGCCAGAACCAGCCTCGATTTCTAAGTGAGCTGAAAGAGCTGCTGCGGATTCCGAGTATCTCGACTTTGCCGGAGCACTCCGGAGACGTGCGCCGTGCCGCGGAGACGCTGGCATCGGAGATGCGGCGGATCGGCCTTGAGAAGGTGCGGCTGATCGAGACGGAGGCGGGGAGGACCCGGCATCCCCTGGTATATGGCGAGTGGCTGCACGCGGCAGGCAAGCCGACTGTGCTGTGTTACGGGCACTACGATGTGCAGCCGCCCGATCCGCTGGATGAGTGGCTGACGCCGCCGTTTGAGCCGACCGAACGAAATGGAAACCTGTACGCCCGCGGCGCGGTGGACGACAAGGGCCAGATGTACATGCACCTGAAGGCCTTGGAGGCGCTATTCGCGACAGGGAATGGCAAGCTGCCGGTGAATGTGCGGGTGATTCTCGAGGGCGAGGAGGAGGTAGGTGGAGAGGGGATTGCCGCGTTTGTGCGCGAACACCCGGAGGCGCTGAAGGCGGACTTTGCCCTGGTGTCGGACACGGAGATGTTTGCGCCTGAGCTGCCGACCCTGTGCGTGGGACTGCGGGGGATGATCTACACCGAGATTGAGGTGAGGGGGGCGAAGACGGACCTGCACTCCGGAATGTACGGCGGAGCAGCGCCGAATCCGTTTGTGGCGCTGGCCCAGATCATCTCCGGGCTGAAGGACCAAGGGGGGAAGATCCTGATTCCGGGCTTCTACGACGATGTGGAGTCGCCTTCGGCGGAGGAGAAGGCGGCGTGGAAACGGCTGCCGTTCGACGAGGAGCATTACCGCGAGACGGAGGTGGGGTCGCCGGTACTGACGGGCGAAGCCGGCTACTCGGTGCTGGAACGGACGTGGGCACGGCCGACGCTGGATGTGCACGGGATGCCGGGTGGCTTCACCGGCGCGGGGGCAAAGACGGTGATCCCGGCTCGGGCGACGGCGAAGGTGTCGATGCGGCTGGTGCCGGCGATGACGCCGCAGAAGGCTTTTGCGCAATACAAGGCGTCTGTGGAGTCGCTGGCGCCGAAGAGTGTGACGGTGGAGGTGCGGATGATCCACTCCGGTGACCCAATCGTGGTGGGGACGGACAATGCCTACGTGACGGCGGCGAAGGATGCGATGCGCGAGGTCTTCGGCAAGGAGACGGTATTTGTGAGGGGCGGAGGCTCGATCCCTATTGTGGGGGACATTGAACGGCACCTGAAGATTCCTGCGGTGATGATGGGCTTCGGGCTGCCGGACGATAACCTGCACGCGCCAAACGAGAAGTTCCACATCGCGAATTTCTATCGTGGGATTGAGTCGATCATCCGTATGTTCGAGCGGCTGGGCGCCTGACGCCCATGGATGCCGAAGGGTGGGTGCTGGCCGGGGGCCGGAGCCTGCGCATGGGACGGGACAAGGCCCGGATTGAGCTTGCCGGGCGCTCGTTGCTGGGGCGCATGCTTGAGAAACTGGAGGCGCTGGGCGTTCGGGCGCGGGTCGCGGGATTGCGCGATCCGGTGGATGGCGTGACCGCAGAAGTGATTCCGGATGCGCACCGGGACTGCGGGCCACTGAGCGGTATGGAGACCGCGCTCAGCCGGAGCGAGGCGGAGTTGGTGCTGGTGCTGGGGGTGGATCTGCCGTTACTGGAGACGGAGTTTCTGGTCTGGATGCTGCGGCGCGCCGAGATGACCGGCGCGATGGCGACAATGCCAGTGTTGTTGGGCAAGCCACAACCCTTGTGTGCGGTCTACCGCCGCGAGCTGATTCACGGGGTAAGGGCGGCGCTTGAGGCCGGCGACTACAAGATGACAACGGCAGTGGAGCGCGCGTCGCCGGCGGGCGGAATCGACCGCTTCGCCGTGGAGAGAGTGGCAGTGGCCGGAGCATGGCGGTCGCGGCGACCCCTCCATTGGCAGTTTATGAACTGCAATACTCCGAACGAGGTCGCCGTTGCGGAGGCGGTTGCGAAGCAAAGCCCTATCCTATGAGCATGGACGACGAGAGAGCGCCGTCAAACGGCAACGGAAGGAATGGGAAGCCGGAAAGGCAGAGTCCCAACGAGGGGGAGAGCGCCGCCGAGCAGGAGTTGCTGCGCAGCGCCATGCCGCCTAAGAACGGGGAAGAGGTCCCGCTGCAGCCGGTTGACGAAACGCCGCTGGTGCTACCGGCCGAGCTCTTTGGCGAGGAGATTCGGGAGAGGCAGGAGAACGGCGGTACGCCGCAAGCGACGGCCACGCGGCCAGTTCCATACATCGTCTTCGATCATGTCTCGAAATCGTTTGGCAATCTGCATGTGCTGGACGACGTGAGCTTCGAGGTGATGACGGGAGAGACGCTGTGCATCCTTGGCCGCTCCGGAGTGGGCAAGTCGGTGTCGCTGCAGCAGATCATGGGCTTTCTGAAACCCGAGAAGGGACGGATTCTTGTTGCCGGTGAGGACATCACGAACTTCAGTGATGAGCAGATGGGGCCGGTGCGCAAGAAGGTCACGATGGTCTTCCAAAGCGGCGCGCTCTTCGATTCTCTGAGCGTTGGAGAGAACGTTGCGTTTCCATTGCGCGAGCGGAAGGAACTCGAAGAAGACCAGATCCAGAAGATCGTCACCGGACTGCTGGAGATGGTGGGCGTCACCGGCATGACTGACCTGCTGCCGTCTGACCTGTCGACCGGGATGAAGCGGTCGGTGGCGATTGCGCGGGCGATGGCGGCCCAGCCCGAGGCGATTCTTTATGACGAGCCGACGACGATGGTGGACCCGCTGATCGCGCGGCTACTGGGAGACCTGATCCAGAAGCTGAAGACGCAGTTGCTGCTGACCAGCGTCGTAGTGACGCACGATATGCGCTTCGCCGAGAGGCTTGCGGACCATGTGGTGTTCCTGCATCAGGGGAAGGTCCTGTTCTTTGGAACGATGGACGAGATGAAGCAAAGCGACGACGAAATTTTGCGGCAGTTTCTGGAGTTGGATGCGCTCGTCCTGCCGGACGTTTGACCTTGGTTCTCGCACAATGACTCAGAAGTGTCATGACCAAAGGTAGAAATCCGCAAGTAAGACATTGCACACTGCACCTAGCGATTTGAGTATTAAAGCGAGGCTCTCGACAGGGAGCACTCAACTTTGACAATGCAGTGAATTTTCCGTGGCTTTTTAGGCACAAATGGCGCCACTGCATGAACGTACAATTGGCGTGTTCAACAGATATCCCGGGTTCCAAGCAATAGTCTGTTTGCGGGCTCCGCGCCGTCTCCCCCGCACAGATGACGCTGACGTTACTCGGGATGCAGCGATGGAATGAAGGGTGAAAAAAGTGGAAACGGGGATGCAGACCGCAGAGCGGCGGAAAGCTTTCGTTGGGACTCCAGCCACGTTCTCTCCGAGAATCGCTCGCCACGATGTAGCGTACGATGTGATCATCGAAGGCTCGCATCGTATCCTTAGTTTCACTCGGCATAGCCGTTTTGCAGGAGTCGCCAGGTCCCCCCGATGAGCAGCCCTGAATTTGTTCCCCGTCTCCACGCTGCTGAACGATTCCATTTTGGTGGAAGCAGGACAGTCGACCGCGTCCGCTCCAGTTTCTGGTCGCAACCAGCTCGGGTGGCGGTGTTCTGGGCGTTGTGTGACATCTTCTGTGTGCTCGTCGCGACGGCGGCGGCGATCCGCATTTATCTGGGCAACTTTACTTCGGACGCGTCGGTCTTTGAGACGCAGTCCATGCTCAGTGCCTCTCCGTGGCTGTCGCTCTTCTATCTGTGCTGGTTCATCCTGTCACTGATTCTGGTCAGCCGACGCATGCACCTCTATGCTCCGATCCAGTTGCGCAACACACTGCACGACCAGCGGCTGACAATACAGGCCTGCTTCACGGCGGGCTTGCTGCTCTCCGGAGCTTTGTACCTGGGACGGGGACAGGAGATATCGCGCGGCGTCGTGATCCTGACCATCGCTTTTACCGCGATGCTGCTGACCACGCGTCGACTGATCTGGCGTGCGATTGTGTATCGACGCTATGACCGCGGCATCGAGACGCGCAATATCCTGGTCGTGGGCACGGGACGGGTCGGCCAGGCGCTGCGTCATCACATTGACAGCATTCGTCACCTCGGCTTTAGCTTTAAGGGTTTTGTGCGGGCGCCGGGTTACGAGTCCGAGGGTGCGGCGAGCGCGGATGTGCTGGGAACCATCGACGAAGTTCTGGGATTGGCGCGCAAGCACTTTGTGGACGAGATTTTTCTTACAGCGCCGTGCGAACGCATGGTGGTGAAGCGGCTGGTCCAGCAGGCGCGTGAGGCGGGCGTTGATGTCCGCGTCGTGCCCGACCTGTACGACGGGCTGGCATGGAACGCTCCGATTGAATACATCGGCCAGTTCCCGACCATCCCGCTGCATCGCGGCGAAGTGCCGATGGTGCGGAAGGTGTTGAAGCGCATGCTGGATATCGCTGTTTCGAGCGTGGCACTGGTGCTGTTGTCGCCGGTGCTTCTAGCGCTCGCGATCGCGGTGCGGGTGGACAGCCAGGGGCCGATCTTTTACAAATCGGACCGCATGGGTAAGAAGGCGCGTGTCTTCCGCTGCCTGAAGTTCCGCACCATGGTGCCCGACGCTGAGAAACGCAAGGCAGATGTCCTGCACATGAACGAGCGCGATACGGTGCTGTTCAAGATCACGAACGACCCGCGCATCACTCGAGTGGGGCGCTTCCTGCGCAAGTACTCGCTGGATGAGCTGCCGCAACTCTTCAATGTGCTGCGCGGGGACATGAGCCTGGTGGGGCCGCGGCCGCCGATCGCCAGCGAGGTGAAGCGCTACGAACTGAACCATCTGCGCCGGCTGGATGTGTTGCCGGGCATCACCGGTCTGTGGCAGGTGCAGGCACGACAGGATCCTTCGTTCGACAGCTATATCTCACTGGACACGGCCTACATCGAGAACTGGAGTCTGTGGCTGGACGCGAAGATTCTGGTGCGCACGATTGGGGTGGTCATTTCAGGCACGGGGACGTAGGGTTTTCGTTTCAGAGAACGAGAGGCCAGCCGGCGGGCTGGCCTTTTCGATTTTGCGTTCTCCGATACACTGAAATTGTGAAGATTGCGCTGGCGCAGATTGATCCGACGGTTGCGGATTTTAAAGGGAATACAGCACGAATTCTGCACAATGTACGCGAAGCGGAGAAGCGTGGCGCAGACCTGGTGATCTTCCCGGAGTTATGCGTCTGCGGCTATCCCACGGGCGATTTTGTGGAGAAGCCCTCCTTCGTGAAGCTGGCAGGTGAAGCGGCGGCAGAGATTGCACGCGAAGCGACCTCCGGGAAACGAATCTCAGTGATCTGCGGCACATTGGTGCCGTCGCCCCCCGGATCGGGCAAGCGCGTAAGCAACGCGGCTGTGCTGATGCAGAACGGCGAGATTACCTTCACCCAGCGCAAGATGCTGTTGCCGTTCTACGACGTATTCGATGAGCAGCGGTACTTCGCACCGGCAACCCAGCAGGAAGTGGTGAAGATAGGCAACGAAGTGGTGGCGCTGACCATCTGCGAGGATGCCTGGAACGACAAGGGCTACTGGAAGCAGCGGCTGTATACGGTGGATCCGGTTGACGAGCAGGTACGGCAGGGTGCGACGCTGATCCTGAATATCTCTTCCTCACCTTTCTGGCAAGGGAAGCGGGAGCAGCGCGCGGAGATGCTGGCGGCAGCGGCGCGACATCACCGGCTGCCAATTTTGATGGTGAATCAGACGGGCGGGAACGACAGCCTGATCTTCGATGGAACGAGCCTGGCGTTGAACGCGCGGGGCGAGGTGATCGCGCAGGGGCGCTCGTTTGCAGAAGACCTGGTGATGGTGGATACGGCCACGGGTACGGGCGATCTCCACCGCACCGTCGAAGGCGATGATGCAGCCACGTACGCAGCGCTGGTGATGGGGACGCGGGATTACATCCGCAAATGCGGGTTCAAGCAGGCACTGATTGGCTTGAGCGGTGGCATTGATTCGGCACTGGTAGCGGCGATTGCGGTGGATGCGCTGGGGAAAGAGAACGTGATCGGCGTGGGCATGCCGAGCCCCTACTCCTCAGAAGGCTCGATCGATGACAGCCGCGCGCTTGCGAGCAACCTCGGTATTGCCTATGAGACGATCCGCATCGACGGCATTTTCAGCCAGTTTACGGAGGCACTTGCGCCTCTGTTTGCGGGACGCGCTCCGGATGTCACAGAGGAGAACATCCAGTCGCGTATTCGCGGCACGCTGCTGATGGCGCTTTCGAACAAGCTGGGCGCGCTGGTGCTGACGACAGGGAATAAATCCGAGATGGCGGTTGGCTACTGCACCCTCTACGGCGACATGGTGGGGGCGCTGGCGGTGATCGGAGACCTGGTGAAGACGCGAGTGTACGCGCTGTCGCGATATGTGAACCGCGAGCGCGACGTGATACCGCGGGCGATTCTTGAGAAGGCGCCGTCGGCCGAGTTGCGACCTGGACAGCTCGATACGGATTCGCTCCCGCCATACAGCGTGCTGGATCCGCTGGTGGAGGCGTATGTGGAGCGTTATATGCCGATGGTGGCGATTGCCGATCAGCAGGGACTGGACCTGGCGCTGGTGCAGAAGATCGTGAAGCTGATCGAGCAGAGCGAGTACAAGCGGCAGCAGGCCGCGCCGGTGCTGAAGGTGACGGCGAAGTCTTTCGGAAGCGGGCGCCGGTTCCCGATAGCAGTTAAAGTACAGGTTTAAGTTATGGCGGTACTTGGAGAGCAGATGAAGATTTGTGTGCGCAGCGGATTGGTAGCAGCGCTGCTGAGTGTAACTTCCATGGTGACGATTCCGGCCTTTGGCCAGGCCAACCCTCCTGATGCGCCCGAAGCTCCTGCCGCGCAAGGTAATGCCCCGTCGCCATCGGCTGGGCCGGTCGCATTGGCTCCTTTGCCGCCACCTGATCCGGCGAACTTTACTGCGACAACGCCAACCAAGGCGACAGTCGAGGGCTTTTTGCGCGCGAGCTGGGGTTACGACCAGAACCGGATCTTCCAGGTCCAGGCAATCCAGAAGACGCAGATCGAGGGGATCAGTCGGGTCATTGTGCTGGTGGAAGAGAAGGGCACACAGCAATCACAGCCTTCCGAGCTCAGCTTCCTGACGCTTTCCGACGGGAAGCATTTGATCGCGAACGATGAGATTCTGCCCTTCGGCGAGCATCCGTTCGAGAATTACAAAGAGATCCTGATACGCGGTGCAAAGGGACCATCGCGCGGACCGGCGAACCCGGCGCTGCGGCTTGTCGAGTTCTCGGACTTTCAGTGCCCGCACTGCAAAGAGGCACAGCCCACGGTGGAGCGGCTCCTGAAGGACTATCCGCAGGCGCAGTTCGTCTCGCAGGTCTTTCCGTTGCGCAATATTCACAGCGAGGCGGAGAAGGCGGCGGAGACGGGCCTGTGTGTAGCGAAGATCGGCGGGAACGATGCCTTCTTCAAGTACACGGATGCCATTTATGCAAACCAGGCGCAGTTGACTCCGGAGGGCTCGGAACAGGCGCTCGCGTCGGCGGTGAAGGCTGCTAGCGTGGATGACGCAAGGGTGAAGGCGTGCGTGGCGGAGCCGTCAGCGAAGGCGGCGGTGGATGCATCGCTTCAGCTAGGTAACGAGGTCGGCGTCAATCAGACGCCGCTGCTGTTCGTGAACGGCCGCATGCTGCCCTTCGCGGGGATTCCGTATGACCAGTTGAAGCTGATCATTGATTACGACTTGAAGCAGGGTGCGGGGAAGTAGAGTAGGCAGGTGCCACAAGCGCAATGGCTGGAGAGGCCCCGATGATGAATGCGGAAATCATCATCACCGAAGCGCGGCCAAAATCATTCGGCTATGAAGTGTATCGCCGCCAGGCCGGCGAATGGCATCCACACAGAAGAGAGGTCAAGCATGACCACCGAAGGCTTTGCAGACGACGGCACAACGCTGAAAGACCTGGCGCAGTTCGACCTTGCGCAGGAGATGAAGGAATCTGAGCAGAAAAGGCCATGGCCGATGGGCCATTTTGCGAAAACGCTCTTCAAGAAATCAGATTTCAGAATGGTACTCATCATGATGGACAGCGGCTCCCTCATGAAGGAACACCACGCAGACGGCACCATATCCGTTCAGGTCTTAAAGGGCTCGATAGACTTTCGGGTTCGTGGAGAAACGCATGGCCTGTCTGCGAATAGTGTCCTGACTCTGGGCGCATCGATCAAGCACGAGCTTGAGGCACGTGAGGAGTCCGCCATCCTGCTCACAATCGCGTGGCCGAGTAACGAGAACCTTCAAGCGATGAAACACCGAGGATACGGAACATGATCGCTTGCAACGTGGAGAGTTTTGCTCCGCTGCGTGATTTCGCCGCTCCGATCGGATGACACATTCTCTTCATCCAGTGCTTCGCCGGTGGCGAGCTTCTGGTTGATTTGAGCCGTCACTGGTGCGTGGGCAGGAGCATGACCTGGCTGGCGCCGGAGGTGTGAGGCATCCGCACAACGTGCGGTGTGATGACGATGACCAACTCATCGGCGCTTTTCTGAACATTCTTGTTCGTGGTGGACTGCAGGCCTGGAATCTCGCTGAGACCGGGGAGTCCGCTGATGGCGTTCGCCTCCTGAGTGCTGAGATCGCTGGTCACGAGCGCGCTTGCGCCGTCCTTCAGATCGAGCGCGGCTGTGAACTGGCGGTTGGTCAGGATGGGGATGTCGTTGATGGAGGTACCGCCGAGCGCCTGCACCTTCAGATCGAGTTTGAGCGACACGGATTGATCGTGGTGGATAAACGGCGTGGCCTTTAACTGCAGGCCGAGGTCCTGATACTGGATTTGCGGAATCGTCTGGTTGTTGAGGCTTGAGGTGTTGAGACCGAGGGCGGCGAGCTGGCTGGAGAGGCCCGCGCTATTGAGTCCCGGGATGTTGACGCCGCCGCCGGTGAGATTGGAATAGCTGGATTGGATGATCGGGTAGTGCATGCCGGCGAGGATGTCGCCTGGTTCCTGGTCCTGCAGACGGAGCTGGAGCTGGTCGATGGCGCGACTATCGCTGGTATTGAGCGCCATGTTGGCCGAAATGGTGCCGAGAGTCAGACCGGTGGCGGTGAGGCCGCCTCCAAAGACAGCGAAGGGTTGATTGAGGATGGAGGAGCCTGAGATCTGACCTGAAGCGAGCAGGATGGCGGCGATGGCCTGCAGATCGTTGGCGTTGGCGAGGCCGCTCGAGATGATCTGCTGAATCAGACTCTGATTGTTGTTCAGTACCTGCTGGATCTCCGAGTTGAGGTTGAAGGCTGTGAACTGCTGTGGCAGTTGCACGCCGATGTTGGTGGTGCGCGTGCGTTGAATCTCGTAGATGTGCACGTCGAGGAGCACCTGGCTGCGGCCATCCATCAGACCGTGAAGCGTTTTGTTGAAGAGGGCGAGATGCGTCTCCGGGCCACGCACGGTCAGCGTGTTCTGTCCCGGCGCCGCGGCGACCTGCGTGATTTCGAGCACATTGCGCGCGAGATTGCTGACGTCGGTGAGCTCCTGCGTATTGAGACCAGGAAGATAGATGGTCTCGAGCAGGAGCCGTTCGTATAACTGACGATTCGCTCGTGTATCTTTGGCTACCAGGACCCGGTGAGGATCGAGCGGCACGAAGAAGGTGTCAGTCTGGAGCCGCAGCAACTGTTGCGCCTGGTGGTAGTCAACGTCGTCGACATCGAAGCGGACAGCTTGCGAGCTGACGCTCGAATCGAAGCTAGGCGCGATGCCATAGGCGGAGAGCACCTGTCGCAGCAGGTTGAGGCCATCGGCGCGCATGTGAAAGCTATGTTTGCCGGGGCTAGGCTCGAGGCGAATGGCGTCCGCGATGCTGGAGCTGATGTCGTCGGTTTTGAGCGGCGGAGCGTCGAGGTCAACAACGTCGCTGATGTGCTGCGCGACGATGGGATTGGTTGGATCAAGCTCGAGGGCTTCCGCGAGTCGCGCATGGACAACATCGTTTTTGCCGAGGATGCGTGCTTTCTCGGCCTGCTGGATGAGATCGGTGACGAAGTGCGCTTTCGCGATGACGGCGGCGTTCTTGTAGTCCGTATTGCTGGGATCGAGCTGGGCGGCTTTGCCGAAGGCGTCATAAGCGGCGCGGGTATTGTGCTCCTCGATGGCATGCGCGCCGGCGAGATACGCCTTGGCTGCAGCGCGCTTGTCGTGCTGGGTCGGCGTGGAGGTCGCGGCAGTCTGTGCCTGCGCGGAGAGCGTGAGAAGGAGCGCGCAGAAGATAGAGCAGAGCAGGCGGCTCATGGCTGCGCCTTGCTGGCGGCTTGCCCGTTGGTGCCGACCTCCACATTTCTGCCGACTTGCACGTTGCCGGGCTGATTCTGGCTGTCGGTCGCAAGCAGCGCAGCGAGATTTTCGGCGCAGATCTCCGGCGTGTGCTCGAGGAGTCGATCGAAAGACGAATGGCCGGTGGCGACGGCGATGACGGGGAGATGGTTGGCTCGCGCGGCGGAGATGTCGGAAGGCGTGTCTCCGACGACGACGATGGAGGCACCGTTGCCTGCAGCTGTGCGAGCTGCTGCCGCGGCCGCGGCAATCATCTCTGCGCGCTGCTCATGTGCATCACTGAAGCCGCCGAAGGTGAAGTGCTCGCGCAGACCGGTGCGCTCAAGTTTGAGCCAGCCGATGGATTCGAGGTTGCCGGTGGCGACGCCGAGCCACTTTCCGCGGGTGGCGAGATG
>DASZGZ010000378.1:0-4443 GCA_035938355.1 Acidobacteriaceae bacterium | reverse complement strand
GGCGATGCGCGGGGTGCGGGTGGTCTACCACTGCGCTGCATGCTCGACGGATTGGGCGGCTCCTGCAACTTACATTGCGGCCAACGTCGCGGGTACACAGAATGTGCTGGACGCGGCGGTGCGCGCTGGGACGGTCGAGCGATTTCTGCATGTCAGCACGACGGATGTGTATGGGTATCCGCGGTTGCCGTGCGATGAGAGCGCGCCGATGCGCGATGTAGGCCTGCCTTACAACCGCACAAAGATCCAGGGCGAAGAGGCGGCGTGGCGCGCCCATCGCGAGCATGGGCTGCCGGTAACGGTGGTACGGCCGGCGACGATCTATGGACCGCGCGGCAAGGACTTTGTGGTGGAGATCGCCAACTTGCTGCGCCAGCGGATGATGTTGCTGATCGATGGAGGACGAGCTCGCGGGGGCTTCACGTATGTGGACAACGTGGCGCAGGCGATGATGGATGCGGCGGTAAACGCGACGACGATGGGGCGCGCTTACAACATCAGCGATGGCACAGGCATAACGTGGCGCGACTACACGAATGCGCTGGCGGATGCTTTGGGCTACAAGCGTCCGTGGCTTGCAATTCCCTTCCCGATGGCGATGGCGCTGGGAGCAGCGATGGAGGCGCCGTCCCGATTGCTGAAGCTGCGCGGGCGACCGTTACTGACGCGGCATGCGGCGTATCTGCTGGGACGCAGTCAGGAGTTTCCGACGACCCGGGCGCGAGAGGAGTTCGGGTTCGCTCCGCAGGTTTCCTTTGCCGAGGGGATGGCGCGGTCGGCGGCGTGGGTACGGGCGCGTGAGTTGGGCGGCCCGTAAGGCGCGGCCTGGATCGGGACGGGTTCAAGAACAAAGACCGGATAAAAGGCCCGGCACCGCAACTTTTGCATCGGCGATCTGGTCTGGACATTACGTAACCTCCAGCGGGGTTGCGCCTCACCATGAGCTCACTGCCATCGATCGCGAGGAATAGGGTTGGTCTGCTTGCGCTGAGCGTTGCGTGTCTGGCGATTCCCTACACGGGCGGCGCGAAGACGCATGCTTTGGCGAAGACTGCTCCGCTGACGAAGCGGGAGAAGGCGGAAGTGACGCTCGACCGGTTGAGCTTCGGGCCACGGCCGGGCGAGGTAGAGCAGGTCGAGGCCATGGGTGTAGAGCGCTGGATTGACCGGCAGCTTCATCCGGAGAAGATTGACGATGCGGCGCTTGAGACCAGGCTCGATGCCCTACCGGCGATGCGGCTGAGCACGGAGGAGCTGATCCGAAGATTTCCGCCGCCACCTGTGATCCGGCAGGTGGCAGCGGGCCGGATTGGGGTGCCGGGCGATCCGGTGGAGCAGGCCATTTATGCGAATGCGTTGGCGAATTACCGCGAACGCAAAGGGGACACCGGTTCCGATCTTCGTTCCAGCACGGATATCGCTGGCCTTCTGCCGCTGACCGCTGCAGAGCGCTGGCATGCGCTGCTGACGATGACGCCGGGGACGGTTCGACCGCTGGTGCAGGGGATGACTCCCGCGGAGCGCCAGCAACTTGTCGCAGGCATGACGCCGGAGCAGAAAGAGATTCTGCTGGCGCTGGTGGCGCCGAACCGCGTGGTGACTGACGAGCTGCAGGCAGAAAAGTTGATGCGCGCGGTGTATAGCGAGCGGCAGCTCGAAGAGGTGATGACCAACTTCTGGTCAAACCACTTCAACATCTACTTGCGCAAGAACGGTGAGATGCCGTGGTATCTGGCTACGTATGAGCGTGACGTCATTCGTCCGCATGCGATGGGCAGGTTCGAAGACCTGCTGATGGCGGTGGCGCACTCCCCCGCAATGCTGGTGTATCTGGATAACCAGCAGAGCATCGGGCCGCATTCGGTTGCCGCGATGCGGGCGAGTGCGAACGGCGGCCAGAAGAAATCGTCACCGGGACTGAACGAGAACTATGCCCGCGAGCTGATGGAGCTGCACACCCTGGGCGTGAACGGCGGGTATAAGCAGCAGGACGTGGTCGAGCTCGCGAAGGTGCTGACCGGCTGGGGAACGGAGACCCGACAGCAGGGCTACGGCTTCGAGTTCGGCTTCGAATTCAATGGGCGACGGCACGAGCCGGGCGATAAGGTCGTGCTGGGACACAGGATTCATGAGGGCGGCGAAGCTGAGGGCAATGAGATGCTGCACCTGCTGGCACGGAGTCCAGCGACCGCGCGCTTTCTCTCGACCAAGCTCGCGATGGAGTTTGTGAGCGATACGCCGCCGAAATCGCTTATCGATCGCATGACGAAGACGTACCTGAAGACGCACGGCGATATTCGGCAGGTCCTGAACACCATGTTTCACTCGCCGGAGTTCTGGTCGAGGGATGCGTATCGCGCAAAGCTGAAGACGCCGCTGGAGTTTGTCGTCTCGTCGCTGCGCGCGACCGACGCGAAGGTCGAGAATGCAGCCGCGCTGGCGGGTGCGCTGGATCGACTGGGAATGCCGCTCTTTGGAGTGCAGCAGCCGAATGGCTATTCGCTGAAAGCCGATCCGTGGCTGGGAGCGGAGGCGCTGCTGGCGCGCATGAATTTTGCGCTGGCGCTGACGGCGAATCGGATTCCGGGAGTGACGGTAGAAATCGCTCCGAGTGCGGTAACAGCGGCGGTGTCCGCTGAGCAGAGTGAGTTGCAATTGGAAGAGACCTTGCTGGACGGACGAGTTGCGGCACAGACGCACGACGTAGTGATGAAGCAGATGGAGTCGACGCAGAGTGCGCCCATCACGGTGACCGCCATGGACAAAGGACGGACAGGCAAGGGCGCACGCGATCCGTTTGCGCCAACGATTCGCGGCAACGCGCCGGTGAGCGAGTCGACATTGGCAGCGGCGCTGCTGCTTGGGTCGCCGGATTTTCAGCGGCGGTGAGGAAGGGATGGGGACGATGATGAGGTCGCGTCGAGCTTTTCTGAAGAATGGAGCGATGGCGCTGGTGGGGACGGCTGCGATTCCGAGCTTCCTGACGCGCGCGGTGATGGCGCAGGCGACGGCAGCGAGCGCGAGCCACAAGAAGCTGGTCGTGATCTTCCAGCGCGGGGCGGCGGATGGGTTGAACATCGTGATCCCGCACGCGGAGCCGTCCTATTTCCAGATGCGGCCGACTATTGCCATTCCGCAGCAGCAGATTCTGGATCTGGATGGATTTTTCGGATTGCATCCGGCGATGGCGAGCCTAAAGCCGCTGTGGGAGGCGAAGCACCTGGCGATTGTGCATGCGGCAGGCTCGCCGGATATGACACGCTCGCACTTCGATGCGCAGGATTACATGGAGTCGGGCACGCCGGGCATCAAGGCGACGGAAGATGGATGGCTGAATCGCGCGCTGCAGGCAGAAGACGAACGGAGGCGCGAGGCCGAGACACCGTTTCGGGCGGTGGCACTGACGGAGCAGATGCCACGCACACTCGAAGGCCGAATTCGTGCGCTGGCGCTGAACAACATACGAAATTTTCACGTTCGTGGCGGGGCAACACAGGCGAATGCTAGTTTCGCAGGCAGCTTCGAGGGCATGTACGACGAGTCGGCCGATGCGGCGCTGCGGGGCGCCGGACAAGAGGTGTTTGAAGCGGCGAAGATGCTGAAGGCAACGGACCCGGCGCGATATGTTCCCGCTGCGGGCGCGCAGTATCCGAGAGGCGCATTCGGCGACAGCATGAAGCAGATTGCGCAACTGCTGAAGGCGGACCTCGGCGTGGAAGCGGCGTTCGCGGAGATTGGCGGCTGGGACCATCACCAGAACGAAGGCAGCGTGGATGGGCAGCTTGCCGGGCGACTGAGAGAGTTTTCCGAATCACTCGCCGCGTTCTGGACGGACATGGGAACGCAGGCGGAGGACGTCGTGGTGGTGACGATGTCGGAATTTGGCCGCACCGCGCGCGAGAACGGCACGCGCGGGACAGACCATGGCCACGCGAATGTGATGTTCGTGATGGGCGGCCCGGTGAGGGGCGGCCGTGTCTACGGACGCTGGCCGGGGCTGGCTGCGGAGCAGTTGAATGAAGGACGCGACCTGGCGGTGACAACGGATTTTCGGCAGGTGCTGGCGGAGGCTGCGTTCAAACAGATCGGGGCGCGGGACCTGGACCTGACATTTCCTGGGGCCGAGTTAGTACCGCGGAGATTCCTGAATCTCATCGCTTGATGCCAGCGTTGCTGCCGCCGCGGGCGGCCGGAAGCTGTCCGGATTTGAACGGATGATTGTGAATCTGGACAAGCGCGAGGCTCTCCTGCATGGCCCGCGGCGTCGCTTCATCAAGCACTTAGCGCGCGATCCGGCTTTCCGCCATTGGCCCGGTGCTTGCTCCGTTGGGGTTGTTCGAACTCCGTGGAGGCAAGAATGACTGCACTTTTCAGCGACCTGCGCTATGCGATCCGCCAACTGAGAAAGAGGCTGGGATTCACGCTGGTTTGCGTGCTGACGCT
>DASZGZ010000377.1:0-4782 GCA_035938355.1 Acidobacteriaceae bacterium | reverse complement strand
GCATCGATCCCGTTCATGTCCGTCATGATCACGTCGGAGATCAGCATGTCCGGCTTCAGCGTCTTCGCTGTCTCCACCGCCTTTTCACCGCTATACACTGCTGTCGCTTCAAAGCCCGCTTGGTTCAGGATGATGGATAAGGTATCGGCGATCACGCGTTCGTCATCGGCTACCAGGACTTTTGGCTTTGCTTGTGATTCGGACATTCGCTCCCTTTGGCTCACGGCGCTGGCCGTACAACACAGTTTTCTGCCTCGATGTGCCCCACTGGAGGCATCCGACCAGCCCTTGAAAACACACTCGTAGACACTATTCCTGCCGCTGCGGCAGCCGCAGAGTGGCCTCCTCATGAAAACCCCTCCTTTAGGCAAAGGTTTCTCGAGAACGGTCATCGACCGGCCGCACCTGCAGTGAAAATGCTCTATGTCCTAGATGATACGCTTCCCGTGAGGAGATGCTTCATCTCCCAGCAAACACACAACGCATACATTAGAGAGTCAGGTATCGGACGACAATGCAGACTCCGTCAGATACGACGCCGCTGAGGCATGGCCCGAGCCGCACTCAGCAGCGTCGCATGGTCCCAAACGGAACCCCGCGCTCTAGTTTTGCCCTGCGGACTTTGCATATTCGCAGACTTTGGATGCTCTATGACCGAAACGATCATTCGCGCCGAGAAGGTCGAAAAGTACTACTCGCAGCCGAGCGAGAACCGTATCCAGGTCATCGCCCCCACGGACCTGTCCATCGTCCGGGGGGAGATCGTCGCCCTGCTCGGCCCGTCGGGCTCCGGCAAATCCACGCTGCTCCGCATGCTCACCGGGCTCACCAAGCCATCTGGCGGCGAAGTCTTTTGGCATGACACGCCCATCACACGTGCCAACCCCAACGTCTCGATCGTCTTCCAGAGCTTCGCGCTCTTCCCCTGGCTCACCGTCCTTGAAAATGTCGAAGCGCCCCTGAAGGCGCGCGGCATGAGCGCCGAAGAGCGCCGCGAGCGCACCCTCCGTATCATCGACACCGTCGGTCTGGACGGCTTCGGAGCCGCTTTCCCCAAGGAGCTCTCCGGCGGCATGCGCCAGCGTGTCGGCTTCGCTCGCGCACTTGTGGTCGAGCCCGAAGTCCTCTTCATGGATGAGCCCTTCTCGGCGCTCGACGTGCTCACCGCGGAGAACCTGCGCAGTGAGTTGCTTGAGTTATGGCAGAAGAAGACCATCCCCACGCGCGCCATCTTCCTGGTCACCCACAACATTGAGGAAGCCGTGCTGCTCGCCGACCGCATCATCGTGCTCGGCCGCAACCCCGGCCACGTGCGCGTGGACTTCCGCGTGACTCTGGCGCAGCCGCGCGAGCGCAAGTCTTCCCTCTTCACCCAGCTCGTCGACTACATCTATACCGTGCTCACCCGGCCCGACGTGCAGCCCGACAAGGTACCGGGACGGGTCGCCGTCCGTGACCAGCGCCAGATGCACTACCAGATGCTGCCTCACGCGCGTCCCGGCGGCATCGCCGGCCTGCTCGAAATCCTTATCGACCGCGGCGGCAAGGACGACGTGTACAAACTCGCCGACGAACTCGGCTTCCAGCTCGACGACCTCTTCCCCATCGTCGAAGCAGCGCAGTTGCTCGGCTTTCTCAAAGTCGAGGAGGGCGACGTCGCCATCACCGAGAGTGGCCGGCTCTTCGCCGACTCCGAGATCCTGACGCAGAAGGAGCTCTTCCGCGATGCCGCGCTCGAGCACATCCTGCTGCTGCGCCAGATCACGCGCGCACTCGATACCAAGGCCGACCGCACCGTCCCCGAGGATTTCTTTCTCGACCTCCTCGACGAGCAATTCTCGCAGGAGGAGGCGCAGCACCAGCTGGAAACAGCCATCAACTGGGGCCGCTACGCCGAGCTCTTCGACTTTGACGCCGGCCGCCGCCGCTTTATCAAGCCGGAGGTCGAAGAGGTCGACGAAACTCCTGTCGAGGAGAGCGTCGAGTGATGCTCGTCCCCAGTGAGCTCATCCCGTTGGAGACCATCGCGTGAAAGTCTCGCGCATCCCCACACTCTCGCGCACCCTGGTGCTGGAGCGTTCGTGGCCTGTCGTCCTGGACCTCGCCGTCGCAGCCTTCTGTCTCGCAGCCTTCTACTGCGTCGTCCTGCTGGGACGCTATTGGTTCTCGCATCCCGTCCCCTCGGCCCAGATCTCGCAATCCGCGCGTGCCCTGCCGCTCTACGCCTTCTACTCTGTCGTGCGCATCGGCGTCGCCTATCTACTCAGCCTCATCTTCGCTGTCGGCTACGGCTACTACGCCGCGTATCATCCGCGCGTCGAGGCCTTCATGATCGCGGTGCTCGACATCCTGCAGTCCATTCCCGTGCTCAGCTTCCTGCCCGGCGTCATGCTGGTAATGGTTTCGCTGCTGCCTACGCGCCAGCTCGGCGTAGAGATGGGCGCGATCCTCCTCATCTTCACCGGCCAGGTCTGGAACATGGCCTTCAGCTTCTACTCCTCCATCCGCAGCATCCCGCGCGAGCTGCGCGAGGCCTCACAGATCTACGGCTTCAGCGCCTGGCAGCGCTTCTGGCAACTGGAGCTGCCCTTCTCCGCCATCGGACTCGTCTGGAACTCCATGGTCTCGGTCGCCGGCGGCTGGTTCTTCCTCATGGCCTGCGAGATGTTCGTGCTGGGCGATCGCGACTTTCGTCTACCCGGCCTCGGCTCCTATCTGCAGACTGCCGCGAGCAACGGCAACACCCGCGCCATGATCTGGGGCCTCGCCGTCATGATCGCCATCATCGTCGCCACCGACCAGTTCATCTGGCGGCCGGTCATCGCATGGGCGGACAAGTTCAAGTTCGAGCAGGTGGAAAGCACAAAGCGGCCCACATCACCCATCCTCTATGCCCTGCGCCATTCAAACGCCATCGGCTGGCTGCACGATCGGACGATCCTGCCGCTGGGCGAGCGCATCTATCACGGTCTCGCCGCGCGCCGGCTTCGCGCTCTTGCACGGCCCGAGCGCAGCGCCGTTTCGCGCCAGCGTTCGCTCATCACCCACAGCACCATCTTCCTCGCTCTTCTGGTGGCCGCCATCTTTGCCGCCTTCCATGCCGTGCTCCTGCTCCGTCATCTGCACGGCGCGGAGATCATCCAGCTCCTCAAAGGCGCGGGCGCCACGTTTCTGCGCGTGAATGCCTCGCTGCTCATCGCCGCGCTCTGGACCATTCCCGTTGGTGTAGCTATCGGCTTCCATCCCCGCCTGGCACGCATCGCGCAGCCGCTGGCGCAGATCGCCGCTTCCGTCCCGGCCACGGCACTCTTCCCCGTACTGCTCATCGCGCTGGTGCAAGCCGGCGGCGGGCTGGGCATCGGTTCCATCGCGCTCATGCTGCTCGGCACCCAGTGGTACATCCTCTTCAACGTCATCGCCGGCGCCATCGCCATCCCCTCCGACCTGAAAGAAGTCGCCGGGCTCTTCCACTTCTCCAGCATCCAGCGCTGGAAGACTTTGATCCTCCCCGGCATCTTTCCCTATCTCATCACCGGCATGGTCACGGCGTCCGGCGGCGCGTGGAACGCCAGCATCATCGCGGAGTACTTCCACCTGCGCGGAAAGACGCTCTCCACCATCGGCCTCGGCGCCGAGATCAGCCGCGCCACCGACCATGGCCAGTTCGACATGCTCCTGATGGCGACCATCATCATGGCGCTCATGGTGGTCACCATCAATCGCCTCGTCTGGCGTCCGCTCTTCCAGCTAGCGGAAACCAAATACCGCCTCGAAGGCTAGACCCTTTTCGCAACGCGACTTTACAGTGCAGCGGAGACAGAGAAGGCCGCTCCATAACATCGCTTGCAAGCCGGAGCGGCCTTCCATCGTCTGAGTGAAAGAGCTCGTCAGTACCACGGCGGAGGCTGCACGATCAGCCCCACGGGCGTGCTCACGCTGTATGGCGATCCACTCGCCTGACTGTAGCTTGTCGGCGTAATCGTGAAGACGTACAGTTTGCCGGCGGATCCGCTGATGGCGTAGAGATGGTTGCTGTTGTCCCAATACACCTTGTCGATGGTGCTGGTCGTCAGCAGCCCGGTGTACTTCGTGATCGGGCTCGCGCCGTTGAAATGAAAGATCTGCAGCCCGCCGATGCCACCCACCGCCAGCAATTTGCCGGAGGGTGCCATCCTGAGCGCGTTCACGTACGTGAGCGACGTCGTCGGCATGTTCTTACCGCTGCTGGTAGTGGTGAGGGTACCGTTCGTGCCGGCTGTGTAGACCGCGAGCTCAGGACGAAGAGTCGTGCCACCCGGAGGACTGCAGGGCTTCTCTACGAACGCGACGTGGTTGGTCGGATCTGCAATCGCCAGATAGGGGCAGAAACCAGTGGCTCCGGCGGGAGGTGACGATGGGCTCGGAGTCTTGAGTGTGAGCTTGGTCAAAGAGCCGTTGCTGTTGCGCTTATACCCGAACGTCTCGGTGTACATATCGTTTTCGTCCTCGGCAATATAGGCATATTGATCGTTTCCGATGAAGGTCGCAGCGTATGAAAGCTGCGGGAATGCATCGCCGAGTGCGTAACCCAGATAATTCAGACCGCCGGTGGACTTATTGATAGAGAAAGATTCGTAAACGTTGTTGGCGCAGTTTGTTCCGTCGAACTCCAGAAAATACAGCGATGCGCCGGTGTGATCGAGAAAGACCGGTCCCGCCGTGCCGCAATCGTCTGCAGGGTCGGCCTTGATGTAGTCGGTCTGCGTGGCATACTTCAGCGCGCCGTTCGACTCGATCAGATAC
>DASZGZ010000376.1:0-2334 GCA_035938355.1 Acidobacteriaceae bacterium | reverse complement strand
CGCAGCCGTCACACCTTCATGCTGCGGCACGTCGCTGCGCTCGCCAAACACGGTGGCATAGAACGAGGGATCGCGCGCCCAAGGTTGTCGAACCCGAAGATCGAACTCCAGGCCGTTCATCTCCGCTTCGATCAGCCGATGGTCCACGATCTCCGCGGCAGACCATCCTTGCGTATCCACCCCATGCAGCCGCGCGCGATACGCAGGCACCGCTCCGGCCTTTGCCGACATGGCTGCGGCGCCGTAATCGGGAATACAGTGGCTGACGGCTGGTTGCTCGAAGCGCCGCCAGTCCTTGGCCAATTGGAGGAGCGAATCGTAGTTGCTGGCGGGACCCGCTGCGCAGGGGTACGCCGCCGCCAGCACGCACACCATTAACAGCGACCATGATGGCATGACTGATCTCCCTTTCTACTGAATTCAAAGGATCGAGTGTGCACCAAGACTCGCTTCGATGTAGCAGCAGAACCGCGGAGCGGAGGTATGTGAATGCCAAGGACGCGCGGAACGAACGCCAACGCTGCTTCACCGTCAGTTGGCCTGCTCCCAAGGAGTCGGCGGGAACGGCCGAAGCGGACACTCGTGAGAAATAAGCCCGGCCGAGGGAAATGTACGCCGGCGCGTCGGCCGCGTTGCGGCATACAATCTTCTTACCAGTGCCACCACACGCGGCGTCGCACGTGTTGAAATCGCGCAACTGAATCGTTGGCAGCCTGATCAAACAGATGCAGCCCCGATTCGAACAAAGTGGAGCGGCATTGTGTTTAGCACTCGGTTTGGCGGCGGCCTCCCAGAGCCAAGAATTGGGGGTGCGGCCGGAGGCTGCAGGGCTTCGCTCCCCGGTGAAGCTAAGCAATTTTCGACGCGGTTGTGCTGGCAGATCTCGAGGACAGGAGTAGTGGGGACCGCAAGCGGGCCATCAGGGAGGCGCTGCGTGCGGCACGGAGTCGGCCCGCGCTGTAGAGCAATGGCAGGCAATTCTGCGAAACCCTGGAATCGATCAGCTCAGCGCCACGGTGCCATACGCCAAGCTTCAACTCGGCCGCAGCCATGCACTGTCGGAACGATCGTCGGAGCGTTCCCGCGCCCGCGATGCCGACATTCCGCTACTGAAGCAGGCTAGGGCTGAATTCGGGCAGCTGCATTGAGCTGCGACCGTCCTCGGGAAATTGAAGGCGCACTCTCGAAGGACCGCTCCTAGTCCGTCGACGCGACGACTAAAACCAGCTGCGCCCGCGTGTCTGCAGTATACACTCGCGCAATTCCGTGGCGTCGCTCACTACAGCGTGGGAGATCGCGCAGGCTCTGGGGCTCTGCGCGGCCGCCGGTTGTTTCATCCTCTGCGTGCTGGCGGTTCGGCCGCGGACCGGCGCCGCCAGTGCCTTCCCGGTGCGCGGTCACGAGCTTCTCGGCTGGTTGGCACTCGCCGCCGCGGTTCTCCACGTCGGGTTATTGCTCGGCGTCGATCACCGGGTCGTTGAGCATGTCAAGCTGACCGCCCCTCGTTACGAATACGCCGGGATCCTGGCGCTGTTCACGCTGCTCTTTCTTACCGCGCCGGCCGGCGCTGCAGTCCGCTGGCGGCTTTGGCCGCGCCACCGGAACTTTCAGGCCGCGCACGTCGGCGCGGCCTGCCTGCTGGTGGTCACCCTGGCGGTGCACGTAGTGGCTACGGGTCGTTACGTCCACGGTCGCTCGCATGTAGTCGCATACTCTCTGCTGTCGGGCATCGTGCTGCTCGCACTGCTGCGTGCGCGCGCCCAGCGACTGCCGGCTCAGCAGCCGTCGCACCTCCTCGGCGGACTCGTGTTCGGACGGCATTCGCGGCTCGTGCTGGCAATCGTCCTCGGCTCGCTCGTCGCGCTGCTTGCACTGCTGCGTGGTGGAACGGCTCTGGCCCTGCGCGAACCGTTCCTGCGCCGTAGTGAGCCGTTGGTCCTGGGCTTTCCTCACCACAAACATGGCCCGGTGAATTGCATTCAATGTCATCACAATTTCGCCGATCGGAGCGGTGCCGATTCGTGCATCAGTTGTCATCGCAGCAGCCGCGCTGCCATTCGGGTCGGCGCCGAAGCGCGCTTTCACGACTTCTGTCTCGGTTGTCATCGCGACCCCCCTGCGTACCTGACTGGTCACGGGCCGGTCACGGGGTGCGACACCTGCCATGCGCCGCTGTCAAGTGCTGCGCTTCGGGGGTTGCGGGGCCGGCCAGGGGTGGGCGGCTTTGTCGTTGAAGATCGCCTGCGACTCTGCGCGCTCGAGGCTCCAGTGGGCGACTCCGCGAAGGCCTCAACCGCGAACTCTGTCGCGCAATAATGCCAGGCGAAGTGTCCG
>DASZGZ010000375.1:0-16146 GCA_035938355.1 Acidobacteriaceae bacterium | reverse complement strand
GCTGGTGGATACCACCACGGGAAAAGTGACGGATTTTCCGGAAGCACGCACCGCTGCGGGCATGCCCCAAACGTTGTATCAGGGCCTCGCCTTCAGCGGCGATGGCACACATCTCTACGCGTCCTTCGACTCGCTGTCGGCGCCCGTCGCAAAGAAAGCAAATGAGACCGGCAATGCGATCGCGGTCTATCGCGTCGATGCCGGACATGTCACGCCGGAGCGGCTCATTCCGATCCCGCTGCAGACGCTCGCCGCGGGGCGCACACAGAACCAGCTCGATGCGGCAGTGCCCGCTGGCAAAGCGATACCTGCGCCTGCCGGGCTGGCGGTGGTGAAGGGAAGCGATGGCGCGGAACAACTGCTGGTGGCCGATGTGCTTTCCGATGACGTTCTGCTCATCGATGCAGCGAGCGGAGAGATGCGTCACCGCTTCGATCTGTCGACGGGCGCAGTCGTTCCGTCGAGCTATCCCATCGCGGTGGTCGCAACCCGTGATTGCAGGCGTGGCTTTGCTGCGTTGTGGAATGGCTCGGCGGTTGCGGAACTTGATCTGCAATCCGGAAAGGTGATGGGCACGCTGCCGCTGATGCCTCCCACCACGTCGATCTCGCCTAGCTCGCATCCGACGGCGCTGGTGTTGTCACCGAATCAGAAGACGCTGTACGTGGCGCTCGCCAACCGGGACGCGGTTGTTGCCGTGACGGTGAACGGTGCGCGGATGAAAGCTGCAGGCGTCTTTGACACGCGTCTGCCCGGGCAGACGTATTTCGGCGGCGAACCCAATGCGCTGGCGCTTACCAGCGACGGCCGTCACCTGTACGCCGCGAATGCCGGGACGGATTCGGTTGCGGTCTTTCACACGCGCGGTCTACACGCGGGAAGGGCAATGCAGGCCGACGGATTTGTGCCCACGGAATGGCTGCCCACTGGGCTCATCGTCCATTCCGATCATCTCTACGTGGCGACCGGCAAGGGGAAGGGCACGGGTCCCAACAACGAACCGCAGCGCCGCATAGCCGGTCTTGCCCGCTCGCATCGGCCTTCCACCTATATTGCGACGTTGCTGTATGGCTCAGTGGCGGCGGTGGACCTTGCGCAACTCGATGCGCGGTTGCCGGAGCTGACGAAGCAGACGATTGCGAGCAATATGCAGAATGCTGCTACCGTGCACATTCGGTTTCAAGCCGGCAGCAATCCCATCCGGCATGTGATCTACATCATCAAGGAGAACCGGACCTACGATCAGATCTTCGGCGATCTGCCGGCGGGGAACAACGATCCCGGCCTGGTGATGTACGGCCGCAGCATCACGCCGAATCAGCACAAACTGGCGGAGCGGTTCGGCATCCTCGACAACTTCTATGACTCGGGCGAGGTCTCCGGCGACGGCCACGTCTGGTCGACCGCTGCGATCACGAGCGACTACACGGAAAAGACCTGGCAGCAGTCTTACCGCGGGAAAGAACGGGTTTACGACTTCGAAGGAGTGGTGGAGAACGGCTTTCCGCTGACGGAAAAGATTCCGGATGTGAACGAACCGCAGAGCAGCTACCTGTGGACCAACCTGGCGCGTCATCACAAGAGCTATTTCCACTTCGCGGAGTACATCGCGACCCACTTCTGCGGCAGCGGCGAACCTGCGCCGCGACAAAGCCCCTCGGAAGGCACGCCCGAACCGGAGAGGGAAAAGTGCGCGACCCCGTCCATTCGGCCGGGAGCCGCTGTTCCGGCGAACTACGGTGGTGGCGCGAGCAAGTATCCGTGGGCCATTCCGCTGATTGCTGAAAATGTCGCTACCAAGCCGGAGCTGGTCGGCCATTTCGATCCGAATTATCCGGACTTCCAACTCGACTTTCCGGACCAGATGCGCTTTGAGGAGTTCGATAGCTACTTCAAGAGATGGGTAGCGGAACGCAACAACGGCCGTGACGAGATGCCGGATTTCGTGATGCTCCGTTTCCCGAATGACCATACGGAAGGCACACGCGCAGGCAAGCCAACACCGAGCTCTTCAGTTGCGGACAACGATCTTGCCGTTGGTCGCGCGGTGGAAGCGGTCTCGCACAGTCCGTACTGGGAGGACACAGCGTTCTTCATCCTTGAGGACGATGCACAGGCGGGCGCCGATCATGTCGACGCGCACCGCAGCACAGCGCTTGTGATCAGCAAGTACGCACCGCGGCAGGCGACGCCGCTGGTGGACCACCATTTCTACACGACGGTCAGCATGGTGCGGACGATGGAGGACCTGCTGGGCGTGCCGCCGATGAACAATAACGACGCGTTTGCGCCGCCGATTGCGAGCGTCTTTGCAGGCGCAGGCGATCAGCCGCCGTTCGATGCCGATTATTCGAATCGCGATAACGACCTGATCTACACGGCGAACAAGCCATCTGCGCCGGGTGCGAAGGAATCCGGCAAAATGGACTTTCGTCATGAGGACCGTGCCGATCCGCAGAAGCTCAACGTGATTTTGTGGAAGGACGCTCGGGGGAATGCACCTGTACCCGCTGCGTTGCTGGTGCCGGTGAAGCACCACAAGGATGATGATGATTAGTGAAAACATTGGGGGCTGATACCCGTTGCCGGGTTGCTACACCGGAATCAATTGCCTTGCCCGACTCGCGCGACACCATCCGGTCTGTGTACGGGAGGGCCCAGCCCCTCGCGGCCCCATCGAAGTGTAGCAAGCAAAAAGAGGCGGCCTATGGCCGCCTCTTCTGCGCTGCGAATGAATATCAGCCGACGAAGTCGACCTTGACCGGATGCGGGATGATGCCGCGCTCGTGGCCGAGCTCGAGCAGCCTGCGGATCGCCTGCTTGCCGTCCTCGCCGTAGTTCAGTGTGCGCTCGTTCACGTACATGCTGACGAAGCGGTTTGCCAATTGCGCGTCGAGGTCACGGGCGAACTGCATCGCATAGGCAAGCGCCTCTTCGCGGTGATCGAGCGCGTGCTGAATGCTTTCGCGCAGCGCTTTGGTGACGACGCGCATCGTCTCATCGCCCAGGCTGCGGCGGATCGCATTGCCGCCCAGCGGCAGTGGCAATCCGGTCTCCTCGCGCCACCACTGGCCGAGATCGAGCACCTTTTGGAGACCGCTGGCCGCGTAAGTGAGCTGTCCTTCATGGATGATGAGCCCGGCCTCGTGCTTGCCTGCGAGCACCTGGGGAATGATCTGGTCGAAGGGAACCAGCGTGGTCTGCACGTGCGGGGCGAAGAGCTTCAGCGAGAGCGCCGCCGTCGTCAGCTCACCGGGAATGGCGATGCGCACATGCTTGATCTCGTCGAGAGTGAAGCGCTTGCTTGCTACGATCATCGGGCCGTAGCCCTCGCCCACGCTGCCGCCGCACGCCATCAGCGCGTAGCTGTCCTGCAGATAGGGGTAGGCGTGGAAGGAGATCGCTGTCACGTCGTAGAAGGCCTCATGGATGGCCTTCTGATTCAGCGTTTCGATGTCGGTAAGGGTGTGGGTGAACTTCAGGCCGGGCACGCGCACCTTGTTGGTGGCGAGGCCATAAAACATGAATGCGTCATCCGAGTCCGGCGAGTGCGCGATAGTGATCTCGCGAATGCCGGCGGGGGTGGGTTCCAATTGAGAGGTGGCGCTCACGCTACTTGAATTCCTTTCCGTACGCCGGCGCGAAGCCGGATGAAGCCAATGGCGCTATTCCGCCTGCGAAGAGTGCCTGGAAGATGAGTTCCGGGAAAACGAGCTAAAAATCTGCGCGCAGGCGGCGGCGGCGACGACCTTGGCCGCATCGCTGGCCAGAAAGGGCACCACCGACTGGTTCAACAGAACCGCAAAACTGGCGTGCGTCCACGCGCCAAGCCAAAGCGCGCCAATCGTAAGCAGAATGAGATCGCCAACGGCCGCACCCGCGACCGCGTAGAGCAGTTTTTTCCTGCCGTCGCGATAGATCAGTCCTGCGACGGCTGCTGCGAAGGGCGCAGCCAGCAGATACCCACCTGTAAATCCGAAGAGATGGGCGATGCCTTGAGGGCCGTGAGGGCTGAAGACGGGAAGGCCGGCCGCGCCTTCCACCAGATACAGCGAGAGGGCCGCAAAGCTGGTTTCCGGTGCCAGCAGGAGGCCCAGCAGCAGCACCGCGAAGGGTTGCAGGGTAATCGGCACCGGCGTGAAACCGAGCGGGATGGAGATGTGCGCGCAAAGCGCCACCAGTGCCGTGGCGGCGATCGCGATCCCCGCCTGACGGACGAAATGGCGCCCGCTGCTGCCGGCGATGCTGGGGTCCTGGCCGGCCTGGGCGGCGGCGGTTTGTACGGCTGGCTCGCGCATCATCGTTCTCTTCTCCTAATTCTTTTTCGGACTTTGTGACGACTCATTGCGATCAGAGGTTCTCTTGATTCATTTCCGGCTCGCTGGCCGCCGTCTCGGCAGGCAGTTGCGTTCGATTGCGGCGGACGTGCCGGGCCACGGATACGGCTGCCCACAGCAGCGCACACAGACTCGCGACGAAAACAGCAAACAACCAGCGCATGCGTGAGGGATCAGTCCTTCCGGGTTCTGTCAGGATAACAAAACCGCGAGTCCAGCCGGCCCTTCGTCAGCCGACAGAGGAGCGGATCCAGGCCAGATAATTCTCGCTGCCGCCGGCCACATCCAACACCAGAAACTCCGGCAGCTCGTAGCTGTGCAGCTGGTGAACGCGGGTGCGGACGGCGTCGACCGTCTCCTCCCGGGTTTTGATCAGGAGCAACACCTCGTCGGCTGTTTCCACTGCCTCGTTCCAGCGATAGACGGAATGCACTCCGCCGATGAGGTTCACGCAGGCAGCCAGCCGCTCCTCGACCAATGCATGCGCGATGCGCTTCGCTTCGGCACGCTGCGGCGTGGTCACGAGAATGAGGCGCGCGCCGGTCATACGCTACGTCCGGCAGCAGAACGTTCTGCGCGAAACAGTGCGCGACACGGGCGCTCTGCCATACAATCCTCGGCGGGCAGCATCCCATGCGAAGGCGATACTGCGGAGAGCACGCCGGCGCAACGCCGGTGCGTAGCGCGTGAGCGGAAAGACAGGAGAGATATGGCCACGGAGATCAAGTTCGGAACCTCGGGCTGGCGAGCCATCGTTGCGGATGAGTTTACGCTGGGGAATGTGCGCCGCGCCGTTACCGGCATCGCGCGCTATGTCGCCAGCCAGCCGGGCAGTCATCGCGTGCTGGTGGGCCGCGACCCGCGCTTCCTGGGCGAGATGTTTGTCGACGAGGCGGCTCGTTTGCTGGCGCAGCACAATGTCACGCCGGTGATCATCCCGGACCCCGCTCCTACACCGGCGATTGCTTACGCGATCCGCGAGCAGAAGGCGAGCGGCGGCATCAACTTCACTGCCTCGCACAATCCGCCGGAGTACAACGGCATCAAGTTCTCGACGCCCGATGGCGCGCCTGCGCTGCCGGAGACGACTGGGCAGATCGAGGCGGAGATCCGCTCGCTTGGCGACGCTCCCGTCGCACAGGCGAAGCCGGTCGAGAACGCGCAGAAGCTGGACGTGAAGCCGGATTATCTGAAGCGCCTGGGCGAGCTGGTGGATTTCAAGACCATTCAATCTTCCAAGATCAAGATCGTCTTCGATCCCTTCTGGGGCGCGGCTCGCGGCTATACGTCGGACGTGTTGCGCTCTCATGGCATCGACGTGAGTTGCGTGCACGACTACCGCGATGTGCTCTTCGGCGGCCACGCGCCGGAGCCGGACGATCATCTGCTGGGCGACGCGAAGAAAAAGATGCGGGAGACAGGCGCGCACATCGGCATTGCGACCGACGGCGATGCGGATCGCTTCGGCGTTCTCGATGCCGACGGCACATTCATTCAGCCGAACTACGTGATTGCGCTGCTGTTCGAATATCTGATCGAGACCCGCGGCTGGAAGAACGGCGTCGCGAAGTCTGTCGCCACTACGAACCTGATCAACGCGATTGCGGAGAAGCAGGGCGTCCAGCTGTATGAGACGCCCGTGGGCTTCAAGTTCATCGGCGAGCTGATCATCAAGGATGAGATCGCGATCGGCGGCGAGGAGAGCGCGGGGCTCACGATTCGCGGCCACGTGCCGGAGAAGGATGGCGTGATCGCCGGCCTTCTGATGGCGGAGATGGTGGCGCGGCGCGGCCGCAGCATCGGCGAGCAGCTCAAAGAGCTGTTTGGCAAATATGGTTCCTTCTACCCGGTGCGCGAGAACTTCCGCTTGACCGATGAGGTGAAGCAGAAGTTCACTGAAAAGGTAAAGAAAGATCCGACGGAGCTGGCCGGCCAGAAGGTGAAGCAGGTGGTGCGGACCGATGGCCTGAAGTTGATCTTCGACGATGGCTCGTGGGTCTGCTATCGCCTGTCGGGTACGGAGCCTGTCGTTCGCGTCTACACGGAAGCGCGCAATGAGCCAGAAAGCGCCACACTGACCCAGGCCGCGAAGGAGTGGGTCCTTCAATAAGCAATAAGGAACAGGGAAGCGGAGCATGAATCGAGCAGTGAATCCGGCGCATGCGCATACGCAGCCACCTACGCAACCGGGCAGACTGGCGCGACGCTTTACGGTCGCGACTGCCGCGTATGCGCAGCGCCGCCGCATCGCGACTGTCTTTGCGGTCGTGATCGCTGCGCTGGTTGGATACCACGCGCTCTTCGGAACCAATGGCGTGGTGGCCTATCGCGCCAAACGCAATGAGGACAGGCTTCTCTCGCAGCAACTGGAGAAGATGAAGGCCGACAACAGCCGTCTGAAGGCGCATGTCGAGCACCTGAAGAACGATCCGGATGCGATCGAATTCGAGGCGCACACGCGGCTTCGCTACACGAGGCCGGACCAGGTAATCGTGCTGAACAATAGCCCGAACACCGCTTCGCCTAATCCCAACACCGCTACGCCTACTTCGAACACCACTGCGCCTGCAGTCGGAACGAAGCCCGCGCACTGATTGCTACCGCCGGACCGCGGTTTATACTGAACGCATGAGCACAGCCGCACCGCGCGATCGCTATCTCTTCGGCTCACTCGAGAGCAGCGCCAAGAACCAGATGAAGGTGCAGGAGGCCAACTTCGGCGAAGAGCAGCCGGAGGGGATCATCCTCACCTCTCTCGACTTTGCGGTGAACTGGGTTCGCAAGAGCTCGGTGTGGCCGATGACGTTTGGTCTTGCATGTTGTGCGATCGAAATGATGTCGATGGGTGCGGCGCGCTTTGATGTGGCGCGATTCGGCGCGGAGGTGTTTCGTCCCTCGCCGCGTCAATCGGATCTGATGGTGATCGCAGGGCGTGTCTCGCAGAAGATGGCCCCGGTGATCCGCCGGCTCTGGGAGCAGATGCCTGAGCCCAAGTGGGTCATCTCCATGGGAGCCTGCGCGACCTCTGGCGGCGTCTTCAACAATTACGCCCTAGTACAAGGCGTAAACCAGATCATCCCGGTGGACGTGTACGTTCCGGGCTGCCCTCCGCGGCCCGAGCAACTCATCTATGCCATCACGTTGCTGCAGGAGAAGATCCTGCGAGAGCGCGGCAGCCTGAAAAAAGCCCTCAATTTGAGCTGAAATAGTACTAGTTGGGCTGAAATAGTACTTGAATTGGGAAGAGATGCCATTAGGATGGTGCAGTCCGGAAATTGTCCCGGGCGGGTGCATCATTTTTGTGGCGGCTGCCTGCTGGTCATGTAATGGGTTACTCTAGTGATGCTCTGGATAAGCTATTGAAAATTCTAGGCAACTCACCAACTAAAATGTGCACTAACGTAGGCAACGTGTGGTAGCTTTCCTTGCGCTGCCTGCTCGTTGTCTTTCCGGATGGCGAGAGCGTTCTGGGGTATGATGGGACACTCAAGTGCCATTCGTAATTGATTTGTATGACTTTCAGTACGGTTGCGGAGGATAGACGCATGCATTTACGTCCGTTGCATTCTCTGAGCCGGATTCTGCTCGTAACCTGTGCGGTAGGCCTGGGAACAACGGCTCTCTTTGCTCAGGATTCAACGCAGCCTCCGCCTCAGCCCACTCAAGATCAGTCGTCGAGCAGCGCTCCGGCGGCTGCGCCCGCCGCTCAAGCCCCTCAAGCCCCTGCATCAACCAACGCGCCGCAGGCTCCTTATGCTTCGCGGATCGATATCTTTTTGGGCTATTCGTATTTGGCGCCCCACGGCTCGGTTACGATCCCTGGCGGCAACCTGATCGGCGTCACTGGACCGCTGACATACTCGGCCATTAATGCCGGCGCGATAGGCAGCGGAACTTACTATTTCAATCGGTGGGTCGGTGCCCAGGCCGAAGTAAGCGTTCACCCCGATGGCAACAATGACGGGGCGACGGTGACTTCCGGCGGCATCGTATTCCGCTATCCGGTCGAGGACATCACGCCCTTCGTGCACTTCGAGGCTGGCGCGGTTCGGCTCGGCGGTCCCTTCAAGCAGCCATACACCTGGGGTCCCTCACTCACGGCCGGCGGCGGTCTGGACTACGGGATCAGCGGTTTCATGAACAATCACCTGGCGATTCGCGTCTTCCAGGCCGACTATCAGTACTACCACGTCAATTTTGGACCGCAGAATCCGTATCCAACCGGGGGACGCGCCAATCTGCAAGTGGTTCGCCTGAGCGCTGGTCTGGTCTATCGCATGGGCAGCATCACGCCGCCTCCGCCTGTTACCTATCAGTGCGCGGCGAGCCCGGCGTCTGTTTATCCGGGCGACCCGGTCACAGTCACCGGCACCGCGACCAACCTGAACCCCAAGAAGAATGGTACCTATTCGTGGACGGGGAATAATGGCGTCAAGGTCACCGGCGACAGCACCACGGGCGCCGTGGACACCAACGGTCTGAACCCGGGCAGCTACACCGTTACGGGACATGTCTCGCAGGGTCAAAAGGCCGGACAGTTCGCCGATTGCACCGCGAACTTCGAGGTCAAGCAGTTTGAGCCGCCGACCATCAGCTGCTCGGCCAATCCCACCACCCTGAAGCCGGGTGACAGCTCGACGATCACTGCACAAGGCGTAAGCCCGCAGAATCGCCCGCTGACCTACACCTACTCGACCTCCGCTGGCCAGATCAACGGCAGCAACAACACCGCGACCCTCAACACAGCTGGCGCGCCTGCCGGTCCGATTACCGTGACCTGCAACGTGGCAGATGACAAGGGCCAGACGGCTTCGACTACGACCAGCGTCAACGTCGAGCAGCCGCCACCGCCGCCGCAGCCCAAGACGCAGACGCTCTGCTCGATCAACTTCGATCGTGACAAGCGCCGTCCGGCACGCGTCGACAACGAAGCCAAGGCCTGCCTGGATGACGTAGCCCTCAACCTGCAGCGTCAGTCGGATGCGACTGCTGTTGTGGTTGGCGACTCGGCAACCGATGAGAAACAGGGTCCGAAGGTGGCAGCGCAGCGCGCCGTCAACACCAAGGACTACCTGGTCAAGGAGAAGGGCATCGATGCCTCTCGTGTCCAGGTTCGGACTGGTACCGAGGCCGGTAAGCAGGTGCAGAACTACCTGGTTCCGTCCGGTGCCAACTTCGACAACGATGTGCAGGGTACAACCCAGGTGAACGAGGACAGCGTGCGGCCCCAGAACCGCACTGGCCGCGCCGCCACGCATCACAAGAAGAAGGCAGCAGCTCAGTAGGCGCTGCGGCCGCAGTACAAGGGCTGACCGGGTCTCCGGTCAGCCCTTTTTTCTGCTCTCGCATCTCCTTTTCCACCCGGATCATTTGGCAGATACTCAGCTTGATACGGGCCCCTTCGGGTGATTGCCAGTTTCCGATCCCGGTGGTTACTCTTGCAGTGAACAGTTCCCCCAAACGAGGTAGTTCCGTTCCGATGAATCGTTGTCTCGCCTCTCTATCCCTCCTCTGTGGCCTCCTCTGTGCCGGCTCCCTTCCGCTTCTGGCGATGCCCCCGCAGGTGGCGTCGAATGCAAATCCAGTGGCGACAGCATGGGTCCCCGTGGGTCCCGACGGCGGAGACGCCCGCAGCTTTGCCGCTGACCCAACCGACAGCCGGCATCTCTACCTGGGAACGACCAATAGCTGGATCTACGAGAGCCGTGATGATGGTGGATCGTGGCAGCGGCTGGCCAAGCTCTCGCCCAAGGATGAGCTGATCCTCGACAACATCACGGTGGACGAATCCGATCCGAAGACGATTTACGTAGCGGCCTGGGTAGTCGACCATCCTGACGGAGGACTCTTCGTCAGTCATGATTCGGGAAAGACCTGGTCGAAGAGCCCCGCGATGGACGGGCAGTCGATTCGTGCCCTGGCGCAGGCGCCTTCGAATCCGAAGATGCTGGTCGTCGGCACGCTCAAAGGCGTTTTTCGCAGCGAAGATGGCGGGCAGCACTGGGACCAGATCAGCCCGGCAAACAGCGCCGAGCTGCATGAGGTCGAGTCCATCGCCATCGATCCCAAGGATCCGAAGACCATCTACGCCGGCACCTGGCATCTTCCCTGGAAGACCACGGACGGCGGTGCGAACTGGCACAACATCAAGGAGGGCCTGATCGATGATTCCGATGTCTTTTCCATCATCATCGATCCCACGGTCCCACAGACCGTCTATACCAGCGCCTGTTCGGGCATCTACAAGAGCGATAACGGCGGCGAGCTGTATCACAAGATCCAGGGCATTCCGTCGACTGCGCGACGCACCCGCGTGCTGATGCAGGATCCCGTCGACCACTCCATGGTTTACGCGGGAACCACAGAGGGCCTCTACCGCACAAGTTCGGCGGGCACCAACTGGACGCGTCTCACGGGTCCGGATGTGATCATCAACGACGTCTACGTTGATCCGAAGAATCCGCGGCATGTGCTGCTTGCGACCGATCGCAGCGGTGTATTGCTGAGCAACGATCAGGCGGTCAGCTTTGCCGGATCCAACCAGGGCTTCTCGCAGCGGCAGGTGGTCGCGCTGGCGAACGACGCGAAGGACCCGAACCGCTTCTATGCGGGCGTGGTGAATGACAAGATGTACGGCGGCGTCTTCACGTCCGGGGACGGCGGGCATAGCTGGCAACAGCAGAGCCAGGGGCTGGATGGACGCGACGTCTTCAGCCTTGCGGAGAGCGCGGACGGCACACTGCTCGCCGGGACCAGCCACGGCATTTTTGTGTGGCAAGACGGCCGCTGGCAGGCTGCAGGACGCGTTGTCCAGATGGTGGAGAAGACAACCTCCGTGCGGCGCAAGGGGAAGCTGGTGAAGGCAACCCAGACCGTGGCGAAGCCTGCCGGTGAGATCGATGGGCGGGTCAACGGGTTCGATCTGAGCCATAGCACCTGGTACGCGGCGACGACCGCAGGGGTGTATCAAAGCAGCAATCAGGGCAAGGTCTGGACGGGCGGCCCGATTCTGGGGCAGGCCGACTACCGGAATGTCCACTCGATGGGGTCGATCGTGCTGGCAACCCACCGCACCGGCATCGCGATCTCGCAGGACGGCGGCAAGACGTGGCAGTCCCAGCCGCTGCCCGGCAAACTCACCGCCATCCGCACCAGCACCATCGCGCCCGGCGGGAGCATGTGGTTGGGCGGGCGTGAAGGCGTGTACTACAGCACCGACAACGGCGCCAACTGGCAGTTCCTGTCCAGCCTACCGATCTCCGACATCAACGGCATTGAGTACGAGGGCGATCTGAAACGGATTGTCATCACATCGTGGAGTTCTACCTGGGTGATGGCAGTGAATGAGTCGGACAAGAGCTGGAAGTGGTGGGATGCAGGCTGGCATGTGCGGGGCGTCCGTTCGACTGGCGGCCGTCTGCTGGCAGCGTCCCTATACAACGGCGTTGTTCTTCAACCGCAAAGCGACGCTTCCAAGCAGGGTGTGGGAGTCGGAGGAACGCACTAAGGAACGCACTGGGGGACGTTTTCCTGTTAGTGTGAGCGCAGAATCCACCTGAAGTGGCCTTCGTAAGGAAGGCCACAAGAACGGCAGCTTGCCTCCCGATACCTCCAGGAAAAGCGCTTTCGATCTCTCGCAGATCAGACTGCGCGGCATTGAAGCGAAGGACCTTCCTGCGCTATTGCAGCTTGACGCGCGCTGCTTTCCGCCGCAAATCTCCTATTCGCGCGCGGAGCTCGAATACTTCGTGCGGCATCCTCGCAGCACGACAACAATTGCCGAGGCAGGCGGCCAGATTGCAGGATTCTGCGTCGTGGATTGGAAGCTCGAGTCCGGCCGCAAGGTCGGGCACTTCATCACCATCGATGTGGCTCCGGAGCTCCGCCGTCAGGGCCTGGGGCGATTGCTGATGCAGGACGGCGAGGCGCGCCTGGCCGGCATGGGTTGTCTTGCGATCACGCTCGAGGTGGCTGCCAACAATTCCGGCGCGCAAGACTTCTACGCACATATCGGATATCAGAAGACGGGACGCATTCCCGGCTACTACGCAGATGGCACGGATGGGCTGGTGATGCGCAAGGTATTGGGCCTGCCCGCTTGAGACGAATGCGTCGCGGCGCTCATTGCGGAGGTACCGGAGTCGTGGCCTGAGGGGCGGGGCCGAGCGAGGAGCCCGCCGCATTCAGAGCTGCTCTCATGGCAGCGCGGCCGCTGTCGTTCGGGGGTCCGCTGACTCTGCTCAGAACTCGCCCCTTGCGATCCGTCAGAAGCACCACCACCTGCTTTTCCGTTGGAATGCCAAGTCTTCGCTCAAACGCCTTCCTGTCCACGTAGATGGGCAGCGTGGTCGGCCAGCGTTTGTGATCCTGCGAGGCGCTGCGCATGGAGGAGTTCTGCCACCAGCGCGAGAGGAAGTTTTTCTGCGGGGAAACAAGCAAGGTATACGACCCGAGCGAGGGATCGCTCGCATTCCAGCGGTCGATGACGGCGTTCCAGTCGTTGATATCCCGCTCCTGCGTGAGGTCGAAGTAGAGCAGCAGGAGATTGCGGTCCCCGTGAAGATCGTCGGGCAGCGTCACATGGTCTTTGCTGAGGGTGTAGAAGCTCATGGTCGGAAAGACGACGGGCTCTGCCGCGCGCACGGCGATTACAGCAACGAGAGCGAGCAGAAGAATCCGGGCTGTCAGGCGGGCTTTCAGGGAACGCATGTCTCGCCGAGGTCTCGCTTGGGTGAAGCACCGCTAAAAACGAAGGTGCGCTGCACTGCATGGTATCAGCAGGGTGACACCGGCTGTTGGATGCAGGGTCGTCCAGCGGCGTTATGATGGAGTTGTGAACGTCTCTGAAGCACTGTCAAAGTCGGATAGCGGCTTTCGCACGCATGACGAGCGGCTTCGTCCAATCGCAGACAAGGTATTTGCGCGCCAGCGTCTGAGCTTTGAGGATGGACTGGCGCTCTATGGCACCGCCGACATTCTTGCGGTGGGCTGGCTGGCCAACTGGGTGCGCGAATCGCAGCATGGCGATGTCACGTATTTCAATGTGAACCGCCACATCAACCCGACGAATGTCTGCGTTGCGGCATGCCGGCTGTGTGCCTTTGGCCGCAAGAAGGACGACAAAGGCGCATACACGATGGCGCTCGAAGAGGCATGGAAAGCTGCGGCGACCGGCTATCACGAAGCGGTGACGGAGTTTCATATTGTCGGCGGCCTACACCCGGATCTGCCGCTCGAGTATTTTCTCGACCTGGTCCGCGGACTCAAAGAGCGCTTTCCGAAGGTGCACATCAAGGCCTTCACCATGGTTGAGGTGTCGTTCCTGGCCAGGCGCGCAAAGATTTCGATTCCCGAGGTGCTGGTGAAGCTCAAGGACGCGGGCGTCGACTCCATGCCCGGCGGCGGAGCGGAGATATTCTCCGATCGCGTGCGGCACATCATCTGCGATCACAAGATCGACGGCGGGGAGTGGCTGGAGACGGCGCGGATGGCGCACAAACTCGGCTTACGTTCGAACGCCACGATGCTCTACGGCCATGTAGAAAACGACGAAGACCGCGTGGACCACATGCTGCGGCTCCGCGAGGTGCAGGACGATACGGGTGGCTTCCAGACCTTTATTCCGCTCGCGTTTCATCCGGACAACACGGTGCTGCAGCACCTGCCGCGCACCACGGGGCTGACGGATCTACGACAGATTGCCGTGGGCCGCCTGCTTCTGGATAACTTTGCGCATATCAAGGCGTACTGGCAGATGATGACGGCGGGCATTGCACAGGTCGCGCTCCGCTTCGGAGCTGACGACATCGACGGCACCGTGATCGAAGAGAAGATCTACCACGATGCAGGCGCGAGCACACCGCAGGGCATGCGGCGCAGCGACCTGATACGGCTCATTCGCGAGGCGGGTCGCGAGCCGTTTGAGCGCGACACACTCTATCGGCCGGTCATCCGCACCGAAGAAAGCTTCACTGTCGGCGTCTAGCAGCGGCAGGGGTCATGCCGCCGTGTCAGCTATGGGCGACTGAGCTCGAGCCGTGCGTGCTTTTTCCTCGTGCTTTCGACGCACCTGGCGTTGCGCGACGTAGAGCAGACCGATGAACGTCACAATCAGCAGCGACAGCGCATAGACCCCGTGGAGCTGAGGTACCTCATTGTAGAGGAGCGCCAGTCCCACAAAGACGAAGAGCAGGTGCGCGCAGAAGACTTCAATCGAGGCGCGTCCCAGGGTGATGAAGGGTTCGCGTGAGATGACCCAACGCACCGCCCCGCGCAGGCTGTAAAGCACACAGACGAACGCGATGATATTCAGAACGCGCAGCGGCCCGAGCTGCCATTTGTCCAGCAGCAGGCCGAGGCTGTCCTGTGTCCACCGGGGTCCCCACCACGCGTGGCGCACTCCGAGAAAGAAGACACACACGGCGGCTGCAACGCCAATTACCCATTTGGGAATGACATGCAGGGGCAACTCGCCTTCTACGGAGCGTGCGCCCATCCACATGCCCATGATCCAAATCCATTGCCACGCGAAGAGATTGAAGGCGCCCCACTCCTGCAAAGGAATGGGTAGATGCGTAGCGCTCACAACGTAGTGCTGGACAGCGGCGCGCAGACCGAATTGGGCCAGCAGCCAGATGATGGTGCTGCCGGCGATGACCGGACCCCAGCTGCGTTTCACCGCGATCGAAAATGCAAACGGCGACGCGAGCAGGAAGATGACATAGATGGGGAGGATGTCCAGCAGAGGCGGGCAATAAATTAGCAAAAGCGAGCCGATAATAGCGACCGCCGGATGCGCGATGTAGAAATCCAGCAGGTGCTCGAGCGCCGCATGATGGCGGTAGACCGCGAAGGCCGCGGCGAAGGTGAAGGCGAGCAACAACAGGGAGACGTGATACGCATAGACGCGCAACGCCCGCTTCCAGAGCTTGCCGCGGAGACTGCCGGCATTCTCCAGCGCCTGCCGCATGTAGACCCGGCCCACCAGAAGCGCAGACAGGAAGACAAACCCTTCCGCCGAGGAGACGAAGCCGAACGGCTGGTTGACGAGGTCGCTCAGCCGGGTGGGCAGATGCGTCAAGGTCATCCACACCAGAAACAGTCCGCGCAGGGCATCAAACTCCGGCTTGCGCGGGAGCTGTATGCTTTTTACGACAGCGACGGATGTGGTCTTCAGCGTCAAAAAACACGTCCCCTTAGTGCCTTAGACGGCATTCAGTGGAGCAAGTTGCTCTCAAATCCGGCCTGGATTCCTGCACCGAGGAGCGAGCAGGTGCATTGCGGGCGTCAGAAGGCCGAGATGCCGGTAATGGCCTGCCCGATGATCAGCGTGTGGATATCCTGCGTGCCCTCGTAGGTCTTGACGGATTCGAGATTCATCATGTGGCGCATCACCGGATAGTCATCGCTGATGCCGTTCGCCCCCAGAATGTCGCGCGCCATCCGCGCGCTTTCGAGGGCAATCGCTACGTTGTTTCGCTTCGCCATGGAGATGTGCTCGTGACTCGCCTTGCCTGAATCTTTCAGCCGTCCCACCTGCAGAGAGAGCAGCTGACCCTTGGTGATCTCCGTAATCATCCACGCGAGCTTTTCCTGAACCAGTTGGTGGCTGGCGATGGGCTGATCGCGAAACTGCTTGCGCATGAGCGAATATTGCAACGCCGTGTCGTAGCAGGACATGGCAGCGCCCAGGGCGCCCCAGCCGATGCCGTATCGTGCCTGGTTCAGACACATCAGCGGGGACTTCAGACCACCCGAGCCAGGCAGCAGGGCGGAAGCGGGCAACCGGACATCCTGGAGCGAGAGCCCC
>DASZGZ010000374.1:0-6676 GCA_035938355.1 Acidobacteriaceae bacterium | reverse complement strand
ACCAAGAACCGCGCCATGGGTCTGTTTGCGTTGCCCAACATACTGATCTTTCAGATACTGTTGCCCCTGGTCTCACCGCTCATCGACCTGATGTTCGTCTATGGAACGATCCAGTATCTGCTGAATCGGCACTTCCACCCGGAAACGGCCAGCGCCGCGGGTTTCAAGAAGCTGCTGGCCTACTTTCTGACCTTTCTGATCATCGATTTCGTTACCTCCGCCCTGGCTTTCTCGCTCGAACGGAAGCATCCGGCAAACCGTGGCGACGGCTGGCTGCTCTTCCACATATGGCTGCAACGCTTTGCGTATCGGCAGGTGTTTTCGGTCGTGCTGTTTAAGACCATCAAGCGCGCCATCGACGGGCGTCCCTTCAATTGGGACAAGATCGAGCGCACCGCGAAGATGTCGAAGCAGGCAGAGAGGATTGCTGCCGGGACTTAGAGTGTCCTTCCGTCCGGCTACACCCACTCACCTTTGCGCATCAGGGGCTCCGTCGTTCCATTGGCAGTGATGCCGTCCAGGTCAACTTTCCCCGAGCCGATCATCCAGTCCACGTGGATCAGGCTGTCGTTGGCGCCCTTCGCGGCCAATGCCGTTGCGTCCATCGTGTCACCGCCGCGAATGCAGGTGCTGTAGGCCTGTCCCAGCGCGATGTGGCTGGCGGCATTCTCATCGAACAAGGTGTTGGAGAAGAGCAGTCCGCTCGCCGCGATCGGCGAAGAGTGCGGCACCAGCGCGACCTCTCCTAGGCGGCTCGCGCCCTCGTCCGTTTCGAGCATCTTACGCAGCACAGCCTCGCCCTCGGTTGCATGCGACTCCACCACCCGCCCACCCTCAAAACGAACCTGAATCCCGGCGATAAGCGTGCCTTGATAGGACAAAGGCTTGGTGCTGGTCACCGTGCCTTCCACACGTTGGCAGTGCGGCGTGGTGAAGACTTCTTCGGTGGGAATGTTGGGGATACATGCGAGTCCGTTGCCTGCGGTTGTCCCGCCGCCCATCCACACGTGATCGTCGGCCAGGCCGACGTGCAGATCGGTGCCGGGACCGCGGAAGTGGAGCGTGCTGTAACGGCGCTCGTTCAGCCTCGCGGCGCGCCTCCGCAAGCCGTCATCATGCGCGCGCCACGCCGCCACCGGATCCGGCGCGTCCACGCGTGATGCGGCAAAGATCGCATCCCACAGCTTTGCGACGGCGTCGTCCTCCGGCTCGCCTGGGAAAACGGTCGCAGCCCATGCCGGGGTGGCTGCAGCCACAATTGTCCAGTTGATCGCGTGCCGCGTGATCAGTTCCATCGCCGGCCTGCTCGCCTTCGAGGCAGCGCGGTTCGCGCGTCCCACCTTCTCCGGGTCTTCCTTCGCCAGCAGGGCGGGGTTGGTTCCGGCAATCGCCATGCGCGCTGCGTTATTGCGGAAAGCCTGTGCAACGCCGTCCTGCAGCCAGGTGGCCGCGGTGTCGAAGCTGGCATCAGGCGCGTAGCGGAAGCGCGCCAGCGTTGCCTCGTCGTCGCTGAAGAAGGTCGTCACCAGCGATGCGCCCGCGCGATAGGCATGCTCGGTGATCCGCCGCACCAGCGGCAGCGCCTCGAGCGACGCGGTGATCAGCAACTCCTGCCCTCGCGCCAGTCCCAGGCCCACCTCAATCGCTACCGATGCCAGCCGGTCCAATCGTGCTGCGTGCGTTCCGTGGGACTCTGCGACCGGGGCTGTTGCTGCGCTCATGCTGTTTCTCCTGAAGGGATATTTCGCGGCCATCCGTCGCATGCACCGCTCACGGCTCCGGCCACTGCCTGTAGCATACGACCATGCTCGACCGACGCGCATTTCTGGGTACTTCCACGCTGGCGTTGCCCTTCATCGCCGGCTTCGCCGCTGCGGAGCAGGGTCAACTGCCGAGTCTCGTCATCGATCCTGCCAACGCGAAACTCACTCATGAGAGCTACGGCGAGCTTCGCATTTACTTCGACGGTCCGACGGGGCAGCTCCGTGCTTTGACTGTGGGCAGTCTTGCCCTGAAGGCTGGGATGGTGCCACACCCTCCGCATCAGCATCCCGAAGAAGAGATCATGCTGGTCACCGAGGGCGCGGGGGAAATCACCGTAGAAGGGAAGACCTATGCTGCGACACCGGGGTCGATGATGTACTGCAGTGGACAACGGATGCACGGTATTACTGCCGGACCGCAGGGCCTCAGCTTCTATTTCTACAAATGGAAGGCCTAAGCCGCCCGCCCGCGGCGGGTTCCGCTTGCTACAATCCGGTTAATACTCGCCGAACCAACTCGCCGAACCAAGAGGAGCCGCCATGTCTGATTTTTTCGCCGCACTCGATGCCCGTATCGCCCGCTATGACCTGCTGCAGCATCCCTTCTATCAGGCGTGGTCGAAGGGTGAGCTTACGCGCGACGAGCTTCGCGAATATGCCTCCGAGTACTGGCATCACGTCTCCGCCTTTCCGACGTACCTTAGTGCATTGCATGCCCGTCTTGAGGACGCACCGCTACGCCGCACAGTGCTCGAGAATCTGGCCGACGAGGAAGGACTGCCCGCCTGCCGGGCCCACAGCGATCTGTGGATGGACTTCGCCACCGGAATGGGTGCTGACGCCACCGTAGTACGCGACCGCACGTTGCAGCCGGAAACTGCGGCCCTGATCGCTCACTTCCGCGGCGCGATGCAGACTTCGCCGGCAACGGCGTTGGCCTCGCTCTACACCTATGAATCGCGCGTGCCCGCCATCGCTCGCACCAAGGCTGAGGGACTGAAGCAGCACTATAGCGCGGACAAGGCAACGGCGCGCTACTTCACGATCCACCAAACGGCCGATGTCCATCATGCAAAAGTGTGGCGCGATGCCATCGAAGCCGAACTGGCCGCCCATCCGGAAGATGCAGATGGCGCGCTCGACGCTGCGGAAGCGACCGCCGCAGCCCTGTGGAGCACGCTCAGCGGCATCGAGCGGGAACGCCAACGCGCCCGAAGCATCGCCGCTTGATACTGACCAGGGTGGCTCGCCTCGCCGTGAGCCGCCCTGCGTAACTCGGACAATTTCGGGCCACCGGTTCGCCGCTTGATGTAGACTGCGACCACTCTTCGTACGCTCCTTTGGCGCCAATGCCTGATGGGTGCGCCACTTTGCGCTATGTCCGCCGACGATAATCAGCCGCGCCTGCACCTCAGCGATGTCGATGGCACCCGCTCGTACCCTTTGCTTCACTTTCCGTTCAGCCTGGGGCGCAGCGGCGAGAATGATCTGTGCATGGCGCACGCGCAGGTCTCGCGCCACCACGCATGCATCGAGTCGGAGCCGGATGGACTCTACCTTCGCGATCTGGGCAGCCGGCATGGCACGCTGCGCAACGGCGAGCGAATCGACCGTGTGCGGCTTCGCTCCGGCGATCGGATCGCGCTTGGCCAGTCCAGTGGAACCCTGGTCTTCCTCGATGGGCCGGTGCACCAGGAGACCGGTACCTCCAGGCACGAGACTGCGACGGGCGCGCGCGACCTGCTGGAGCGAGTCTCCAGTCAGGTAAGCGGCTCTGACCTCGAAAAGCTCTCGCTGTTCCTGGAGGCGGCTCAACGCTTCAATGGCACCCAGGTGCTGGACGATGTCCTCAGCACCATGATCGAGTACGCGCTGCGCCTCACCTGCGCAGAGCGGGGCTTCGTCTTCCTGGGTGACAATGTCGCCTCTCTGCGTCTCCGGACGGGCCGCGCCAGTGATGGCTCGGTGCTCGATGACGACTCGAAGATCTCCCGCTCCATCGTGCGTGACGCGGCTCACTCGGGCCTCGATTACATCCTCGGGGACGCGACTGGAGAAGGCGCCGCCATCGGCCGGGAAAGCATTATCGCGCATGATCTGCGCAGCGTCATTGCCATCCCGCTGCGCCGCCGCAGCACCGGAACGCTGCTTGGCCTGCTCTATCTGGACAGTCGATTGCAATCCTGCAACCTCAGCACGACGAGCCGGGAGATTCTACGGGCCATCGCGACGGAGGCAGCCACGCTGGTCGAAAATGCGCGGATGCTGGAGGCGGAGCAGGCCGCGGCTCTCATGCGCAAGGAGATGGAGATCGCGGCCTCCATCCAACAGCGCATCATCTCCAGCGATTTGCCCTCCGTGCCAGGCTATGCGTTGTCTGCCCGCACGCTGCCCTGTACCGAAGTCGGCGGCGACTTCTACGACGTCATCTCTACCGAAGATGGCTGCGTGGCCATCGTCGCAGATGTCTCCGGCAAGGGAATGTCGGCGGCCCTTCTGGCCTCCATCGTGCACGGCATGATGTACGCGCAGATCAACAGTGGCGCATCCCTGGTCGATGCCGTCAGCGCGGTCCATGCATTCCTTTGCGCTCGTGTCTCCGGGACAAAATATGTCACTCTCGTCGCGCTTCGCTGCCGGCATGACGGGTCAGCCGAACTGGTGAACGGGGGCCACGTTCCGCCGGTGACCATCTGGCCGGATGGCCGCGTCAGCCTGATCGAGGAGGGCGACATGCCAGTAGGCATGCTCCCCTGGGCTACCTTTCACGCCATTCCCGTAATGATGCCGCCAGGCAGTCGCGTGGTGCTGTTGAGTGACGGAGTCAGCGAAGCCGAAAATCCTTCAGGTGAGCAGTTTACAGTCTCTCATTTCGAGCAATACCTGACCGGCGAGAATCCTATCGCCACCCTCTTTGCCGCGGTCGATCGCTTCAGCGACGGCGTCCCGCAGGCAGACGACCGCACCATGCTCACCATTGACCGGCTGGTCTGAACAACCGCTAAGGCCCGAATGAAATTGCTCCTCAAGTTTGATCTCATCCTGGTGACGCTGGCCGCGCTTGGTCTGCTTGTCGTCGCATTCGTCGCGCACAATTTCCTTCAGCAAAATGCCCGCTCCCAGGTTCTGCAGCAGGCGGAGCTCATGATGGAGAGCGCCAGCTCCGTCCGGCGCTATACCTCGGATGAGTTGAAGCCGCTGTTGATGGGCAATCCGAAATATGAGCAGGAGTTTCTGCCGCAGATCGTTCCTGCTTACGGCGCCACCACCACCTTCGCCAAGTTGCGCGCAACGTTTCCTGAGTACACGTATCGTGAGCCCGCACTGAATCCCACCAACCCTCAGGATCGTGCCGCAGATTGGGAGGCGGACGTCATCCAGCAATTCCGCAACCATCCCAGCGACTCCGAACTGGTGGCGGAGCGGGCGACGCCGACCGGCACCGCGCTCTATGTGGCGCATCCCATCGTTGCCAAGCCAACCTGCCTCGAGTGCCACAGTCAACCAGCAGCGGCTCCGGCGTCGATGATCCGCAAGTACGGTTCCGATCACGGATTCGGCTGGCAGCCCAACGAAATCATCGGTGCGCAGATCGTCTCGGTACCAACGGCTCTGCCAGTCACCATCGCCGACAAGGCCTTTCACTCGCTGATGTTGTCGCTCACGCTGACTTTTGCGGCACTGATCGTGGCGACCAACGTGATCCTCGTGCTGCTCATTATTCGTCCGGTGCGCCGTCTCGCCCATGTCGCCAACCAGGTCAGCACAGGCCAGCTTGAGGGCGCGGAGCTCCCCGTGCGCGGCCACGATGAGATCGCAGAGCTCACCGCATCCTTCAACCGTCTCTTTACAAGTCTGGCGAAAGCGATGCGTCTGCTGGAGTAAGGGCCAAAGCGACCCAGCTTCAGTCAGCCTCAGAATTGTCCGCTGATCCGCAGATGGCTATGTACCGCGGTAAGGAATTTCTGCCGCGCCGCCGGCGATGTGATCTCCGCGGCCAGGGCATCGCACATCTCGCGAAGGTTCGTCGTGCTACTGGAGGCGCGCCGCACCAACACTCCCGCGATGGGGCCTACGTGTTCGGCCAGTTGCCGCGTGATCTCGCTCAGCGACTCGGGCCGATGCACGCTCGTCGGCTGGGGAGAGGTGCGGCCTGTGGTTTGTGGCGCAGGTGCCTGCATCACGCGCATTTGCGAAACATCGCCTGCCGTCGTGCTGCGCAGCCCATCGTGCTCCAGCGCGGTAAGGAACGCCTCCGCCGTCTGCCATCGGTCTCGCGGATTCTTCGCGAGCGCGCGCATCACTGTGGCCGAAAGCCCGGCGGGGATCTTCGGATTGATCTTGTTTGGCGGAGCCGGCGCGTGCTGCAGGTGGGCCGCAATCACCTGGACATGGGTCGTGCCTTCGATCGGCAGACGGCCTGTGATCATCTCGTAGAGCGTGACGCCTACGGCGTAGATGTCCGATCGAGCATCGTGAGGCTCGCCTGAGATGTGTTCTGGCGCGATGTAATGCATGGAGCCCACCAGCGCGCCGGTGGTGGTCAACCGCTGATCGGGCGCGCCGAGCGCGCCACCCAGCGCCAGTCCAAAGTCCAGCAGCTTTACCTCGCCCTGTGGCGTGATCATGATGTTGGACGGCTTGATGTCGCGATGGACGATGCCGCGGCCATGCGCATACTTGAGCGCCTCCAGCACCTGGCGTGTGTAGCGGAGTGACTCTTCAAGCGTCAGGCCGGCCGGAAGGCGCCTCCCGAGGTCTTCGCCCTCGACGCACTCCATGATCATCACCAGCTGCTCGTCGTGGCGGAAGGCGGTGTGCAGCGTTGCGATATTCGGGTGCTGCAGCGTCGCCAGCACACGAATCTCGCGCACAAAGCGGTCCATCATCTCCTGCGCCTGCGTCTCGGAAGA
>DASZGZ010000373.1:0-3742 GCA_035938355.1 Acidobacteriaceae bacterium | reverse complement strand
TCGTGATCTGGTCGTTCGTATAGATACAGATCTGGCCGGCGATCCGCAGGCTCTTCTCCGCGATGTCACGCGCGCCCAGCTCGGTGTTCTGCATCAGTGCCCGGGCCGCCGCCAGCGCGAAGGAGCCGCCGGAACCGATCGTCGCGATCCCTTCGTCGGGCTCAATCACGTACCCCGACCCACTGATCAGGAACGTCTGGTGCGGGTCCGCCACCACCAGCAGCGCCTCCAGGGACCGCAACATCTTGTCCGTGCGCCATTCCTTGGCCAGCTCCACGGCGGCGCGCCCCAGGTTGCCGGCATACTGCTCCAGCTTCCCCTCGAAGCGGCTGAAGAGCGAGAAGGCATCCGCGGTCGAACCGGCAAATCCGGCCAGGATCTTGTCCTGGTAGAGTCGGCGAATCTTCTTCGCCGTGTGCTTGATGACGCTGTCACCCAGCGTCACCTGGCCATCGGCGGCCATGACCACACTCGGCCCGCGCCGCACGCAAATCACCGTTGTGGAGCGGATGCGGCGTCCGCCGGAGAGCGACAGCGTTCCCGCTTCGGGATCCCCGACTGTAGATGTGGAAAACCGCCGCGGAGGCCCCGCTGGCGGCGTTACGACTGACTCATTCATGCTCTCTTTACTATACGCTCTGTGGGTTTGTATCCCTCTTTTGCGCCATCCCCTCCGACACCGATTCGTAACTCGCTTCCTGCTGCCACTGCGCTATGCTTGCAGCAGAATCGGAGAGCGCACTTGCGGCTTCCCGATACCCCGGAGCAGCGATGTTCGGCTTCACCCTGCGAGAGACTCAACTGGTCAGCGGCGTGGCTGTAGCGGCGGCCATAGCTGCTGGGTCCACCCTGTACTGGATGTCACGGAAGCGTCCCAGCCCTGATGAGCTGGAGCGCGATCGCCGCGACGTGCTGGTGCAGAAGGGCCGCATCATCGATGCCACCGTCCTCGATATCTCCGAGTTGTCGTCCGAGGAGTCAGACCGCCCCCTGGGCATGCAGCTCATCCTGTACCAATACGACGTTGCCGGTGTCACCTACGAGTGCTCGCAGGACGTCACACTGCTGCAGCATGTAGTCGACATTCACAAGATCCGGCTGAGCTTCCCCGCCTCGGTTCGTTATGACCCGCATAACCCCGGCAACAGCCTCATTGTGGCTGAGACCTGGAGCGGCCTGCGCGACACCGCGAACTCCATCCCGCTGCATCCGCTGCGCCGCGCCAACGCACGCCAGGCAGTCGTCTAACTCAATAGATTTAGCCTTCCAGCCTCACGATCGCGGCGCTTGCCGCTGGAACGTGCACCCGGCAGGTTCCGTCGATCACGCGCGCATTCTCAGAGCGGCCGCGCCACTGGCCATCCTGTTCGACGACAGCTCCACCCAGTGTGACGCCAGTCTTGCTGTCGAGGGATGGCGCCGACAGCCGCAAGACACGCGCGCTTTCGGCCTGGGATTTCACCGCGATTCGGAGATCCGCGTCTGTGCCTTCATCCTTGTTCACAATGACCGTTGATGTTCCATCCGTATCCACCGTCGCATAGGCGGCCAGGTTTACCGCGCCAGCATCGTACGTGACTGCTACACGCTCGCCGCGGCACCCTTCGGCGAAGCCCAGCATTCCGTAGTATTCGGGTGCGGCGCGATAGTGCCCGTGCTGGTCGTCACCGATGGGCGAGTAGCTGCTGATGAAGTCGAGCTGATTGATGCCAGTTTCGATGTTGACGCCATCTGCGTTACGCCAAGCGAGCACGCAGAGATAGTCGAGCGCCCACAGGGCCGCAGCGAAAGTGTCGCTGACACCCGGTCGGCCGCCGCCAGAGAAGGAGTTCGTTTCGCAGATGCGATACGGTACGCCTGAGGACTTGCTTGCCGTGCGCATCCGGTCAAGCATTGCAGCAAGCTTTGGATCCGGACGCAATAGCTTATCGGCCGTGCTGCTCGAATTCTGTCCCTCGCGATAGTAATGGTGTGTCAACAGCCGCAGGTCGTGACCCTCGTCCGTTGCGAAGCGCTCGACCCAGTCGGTTGCACCTGCCGCATCGGGACCCGCGAAGCCAACGTTTGGCAGCGCGGCACGCACTGCGGATTCGTAGCGTCGATACTCCGCCAGGTATTGCTCGTATGAGTAATGCGGCCGGTGTCCTTCGTGCACATACAGGTCAGGTTCGTTGCCGATCTCAAAGGCCAGCAGCCGATCGCCCACAGCACGGGCCACAGCGCGCGCTTCGGCCAAAGCATCGTCAACGATGCCGTAGCCCAGGTTGAGCCCCCAGATCAGCGACCAGCTGGTCGCGTCCAAAAAGCTTGCGAGATCCCGTAGCCCGGCTTCGTTGATCACCGTGTGTTTCGGTGCTGAAACAGCAGCTGCATGCACTGCGAAGGAAGAGTAGTCCGAGGTGTTTCCACCAATGCGGATAACACCACGCGTGCCCAACCGCCGCACCAGGTCGACATAGACGCGATTCGATGCGCTCAACAAGCCGGGTGTCGCAACGGACGATATCTCATACCCCAGCCCCATGAAATCGTTCGGAATGGCGCCAAGCCGCTGGTCCGAGTGAATCGTGAGATCGATCCTGTGATGCGAACGAGATGCATCAGCCACAAGTGGGGCGCCAAAGCCCGCAGCGCCTGCGCTCAACACAGTGCTCCTCAAAAACTTTCTACGATCCATGCAGCCATATGACACGATCACGCGCCCGCGCGTCATGAGCAGTTCGATCTACGGATGGGAGAAGGTCAGCTTCACACTCTGTGTCGTGTTCCGGCTCTTATCGCCGTTCAATCCAACTGTGATCAGGCTGATGGGCGCGTTCACGCCGGCATTGCCGTCCCACTTCACGCAGAACTGCAGGTTGATCTCCAGACTGGTGAACGGCACGTTGCCTACCTTCTGCGCCATCTGGACCTGTTCTGCGGCGCCGCGAATCGTGGAATACAACTGATCTTCCAGCGTCACCGTTGTGTGCGGCGCAACGACGCCCGGTTTGGGCTTCGGCAAAGCGTAGGTGAAGGTGATGTCATTTGTGACGTCCTTCTCATGACTGCCGCCGATGGTGAAAACGAACAGACTGATCTTTGCGCCGACTGTTGTGACTGCAGCCGTCTTGAAGTCAAACTCCGCTTTGGAGAGTGGGGGCAACGCGTTTGTGCCACTTCCCAGGCTGGATTGATACCGCGTCAGCGCAGATGTGACCTGGAAGACGACGGCACAAAGCGGCACGGCGTCCTTCGGGCCGGTCGTTCCTGGTGCAGGACACGTGTCGGCCGCCGCCGGCAACGCGCTGAGCAGAAGCATCCCGAATAAAGGCCTGTACATGCAGGCACCTCTTGGTGTCGGTTGGTGGCGCGGTGAGCATACCCCGAATTACCGATCAAGAACAAGGAATTGCTGTCGCCGAAGGCTCTTCGATGTTCGTTGTGAATGATTGCAGCCTTGCTGAATGCCGCAAATTACAATACCTCTATGCACGTTCACGGAGCCCAGAGTCCTCGCACGCAGCGCATCCTGCGCCTGTCGCTGGTGGCCACGCTCCTCTACGTGTTTGTCACGTTCATCACCGGCCTGCGCGCACACTCGCTGGCGCTGATCTCGGAGGCCGGCCATAACGTCTCCGATGCGCTCGCCCTGCTGCTCTCGTTCGTAGCCGTGTACTTCCAGGGACGTCCCGCGTCGGACAAAAAGACCTTCGGCTACCAGCGTGCTGGCGTGCTGGCGGCATTCCTCAATGCACTCACC
>DASZGZ010000372.1:0-4537 GCA_035938355.1 Acidobacteriaceae bacterium | reverse complement strand
GCGCGCTCCAGATCGAGAATTCCGAGTGCCTCACCCAGTTCCCAGTGCGGACGTGGCGTGAAATCGAAGTGCGGCTTCGTGCCCCACTGCTTCTGCTCGACGTTGTCATGCTCGGAGGTGCCCGGAGGCACCGAGTCCTGCGTCAGATTGGGGATGCTAGTGAGTAACTCATGCATCTCGCGCTCAGCAATCTCAACGGCCTTATCTGCACCCTCACTCTGCTCCTTGAGAATGCGGACCTGCTCCATGATCGCAGTCGCGTCTTGACCGCTCTTTTTTAACCGCGCCACTTCTTGACTCAACTTGTTTCGTTGCGCCTTGGCGGCTTCACTTTCGGAGATGTTTTGGCGCCGACGTAGGTCAAAGGTTTCAAAGCTGCCAAGCACCACACCTGGGTCCTGCCCCCGGGCGCGCAACTTCTCTTCGACCAGCGCGAGGTTGGCCCTTACGAATTGCAGATCGTGCATACATCTCCATGCTACCGGAAATGCTTGAAAATGAATCATTCGCTGCGGTTGACATGAATAAGCCACAGAACTAGGGTGGCGGGCATCAGGGTTTTGTTGTGCACGAGCCGCATGTATCGTGGCCACGCCCGAGCCCTCATCCTTCAAACACAGGAGCCTCCCCCGATGCTTCGCAGATGTTTCATGTATATCGGCATCGCTGTCACCAGTATGTTCGGCTGGTGCAGCGCGCAGGTGCAGACACCAACAACTTCCAAGACCCCTCCCCCCGCGCAGATACAGAAGCAGACCCTGGCAGGAATCGACAAACTGCAGACCTGGTATACCCAGTCCACCGGTCTCTACCAGACAACTGGCTGGTGGAACTCCGCAAACGCGCTCACCATGCTCGCCGACTATTCGCTCGTAGCACGGTCATCCAGTTACAACACCGTGTTCTCCAACAGCTTTCAGCAGGCGCAGAAAACGAACAGCGGCTTTCTGAACAACTATTACGATGACGAGGGCTGGTGGGCGCTGGCCTGGATCGCCGCTTACGATCTCACCCACACGCAGCAGTATCTGGACATGGCGTCGTCAATCTTCACCGACATGAGCGGCGGATGGGACTCCACCTGCGGAGGCGGCATCTGGTGGAGCAAGGACAAGACTTACAAGAACGCAATCGCCAATGAATTGTTCCTCTCCGTCGCCGCGCATCTTGCGAACCGCGTAGCGCCGACCGAGCGTGGCAACTATCTCTCCTGGGCGAACCGGGAGTGGACGTGGTTCCAGCAGTCGGGCATGATCAACAGCCAGAATCTGATCAATGACGGGCTCGACCTCTCGACCTGCAAGAACAACGGACAAAACACCTGGACCTACAACCAGGGCGTGATCCTGGGCGGACTGGTTGAGCTGGATCGCGCGCAAAGGTCGCCGCAACTGCTATCCACAGCGCATACGATCGCAGATGCCGCGATCACACACCTGAGCGACAGCAACGGCGTGCTGCATGATACATGCGAGGCAAACTGCGGCGCGGACGGCGTGCAGTTCAAGGGCATCTTCATGCGTAACCTGATGGCGCTGAACGTCGCGGCGCCCGATCCGCAATATGAGACGTTCGCGCTTACAAACGCGGAGAGTATCTGGAATCATTCGCGTGATGCCAGCAATGCTTTCGGCCAGGTGTGGTCCGGGCCGTTCGACGCTGAGAACGCTGGAAGCCAGAGCTCAGCGCTCGATGCCTTTGTCGCGGCGTATGCCGGTTCTTTGGAAATAAAAACTGAGTGACCGTGTCGACTATTCAACTGGGCGCTCGCGATGCCGGGCTCCCCACTTAGAAAGAGCAGTCAACGCAGGCCGGAGCGTAGCGCCGTAGGCGCTGAGACGGTATTCCGTGTGGGCGCGCGCGTCCGGCAGCGTGCGTCTTTCGACAATGCCTGAGCGTTCGAGCTGACGGAGTTGCTCCGTCATCACCTTCTGTGAGGCGCCAGGTACTTTGCGCCGCAGTTCGCTGAAGCGATGCGGCCCTTGCTTCAGCGCCCACAGGATGAGCGGTTTCCATTTGCCGCCGATCACATCGAGCGCGGTGCTCACGGTACATTCTTCGATCCGCACTCTTTACCCCCTCGTGAATGCAGATGGGCAACCCGCAAAGGCACTTTTTTGTGCCTGATTGTGTTGCCTCCTGATGAGGAATATACCGGGAAATATGAGACCAATCGCGATTGTAGGAACGGGCAATATTGGGGGCGCACTGGCGCGTCTGTGGAGCAAGGCGGGTTATGCAGTGAGCGTCGCAGTCCGCGAAAGCTCAGCTGCAAATAAGATCCCCGGCGTAAGCAGTGGATCCGCTGGGGAGATTGCCAGCGCCGCGGAGATTGTTGTGCTCGCTGTACCATGGCCGGCCGTAAAGGATGCGCTGGCATCCTGCGGTGATCTGAGCGGAAAGGTCGTCGTGGATTGCACCAACCCGGTGTTGCCGGACCTCGAAGGACTGGAGTTTGGAGGCACAACCTCTGCTGCCGAAAAATTGCAGCAGCTTGCGCCACGGGCGCACATAGTGAAGGCCTTCAATACCATTGGCGCGCCGTTGCTCGGCAATGCGACTTTCGACGATCTCGAGGCTGACGGCTACTACTGTGGAGACGACGACGCGGCGAAGGCCGCCGTGGCCCCGCTGATCGCCGCCACGGGGCTGCGTCCCTTTGACGCGGGCCCGCTACGCAATGCGCGCTATCTCGAAGCGATGGCAATGTTGTGGATCGATCTGGCAATCAAGCGCGGCCGCGGACCAACCTTCGGCTTTCGTACGCTGGAACGCTCCACCACCTAGCTCCCAGCGCCCGATTGCCGCCATTCGCTGACTTTTTTGCGATACTGGAAGACGCCTATGGAAATGCACCGGCGCCTCTGGTCCGTCACGCTCGCCTCACTGCTCGTTGCACTTCCCGTCGTTCCCGCCAGAGCCGCCGCGTATGACGGCAAGCCCAGACTCGTAGTACTGGTGGTGATCGATCAATTCCGCGAAGATTATCTGGAGCGATATCGGGCTGACTTGAAAGCCCCGCGCGGCTTCCGGTTGTTCCTGGATCACGGCGCCTACTTCCCCGACTGCTACTACGATTACGCGAACACCAAGACCGCACCTGGCCACGCGACGCTCGGCACGGGTTCCTATACCGATGCCCACGGCATCAACTCCAACGAGTGGTGGGACCTGAGCCGCAACACGAAGCGACCTATCACCTCAGTCGAAGATGATCGGTACAAGATTGTCGGCCTCCTCAATGCCGGTGGAGAAGACGGCGCTTCACCGCGCAATGAGCGCGCCTCAACGCTCGGCGACGAACTGCGCCTGGCCACCGTCGGTCAGTCGAAGGTCTTCGGCATATCGCTCAAGGACCGTGCAGCGATTCTGCCCGTCGGCCACTCTGCCAACGCTGCCTACTGGATCGATCCGAAGAGCGGCGCGTTCGTGACTTCGACCTTCTACCAGAACGCTCTGCCGGAGTGGGCACTTACCTTCAATGCCAGCCCGCGTGCGCAGCAGGCTCTCGATGAGGCACACGGCGATTCGACAAAGAGTTTCTTCGAACAGGTGGACACCTCGCCAGCCGGCAACACCTATGAGCTCGACTTTGCCCGCGCGCTGATCACCGGGGAGCAGCTCGGACGCCATCCGACGACGGACATGCTGACCATCTCGCTGTCCCCAAACGATGGCCTGGGACACCGCGTAGGACCTGACGCCCCCGAGATGCGTGACATGGTGCAGCACCTCGACCAGCAGCTCGACAGCTTCTTCACCTGGCTGGACCAGAATGTCGATGGCGGTCTGGCGAATGTGTGGATCGCACTCTCCGCCGATCACGGGGTCGCATCCACTCCCGAGCAGGCCGCATCGCTCGGCATGGACTCGGCCACGTGGGATATTCCGAAGCTCCTCGCCGGATTGAACGACGCCATGAACGCCAAGTTCTCGCCGGGCGAAAAGACCGACTATCTGCTCACGCACCAGGAGCTGCCGTATATCCAGCTGAACCAGCCAGCCTTTGAGCACGCCGGCATCAATGAGCAGGAAGCAGAAGACGCGATCGTTGTGGCGCTGCCGTCTGTGATCGAGACGCTACCGGCGCAGCCACCCATACATCCACCCCTGGGAACGCCGCCGCCTATCGTGCAGACGCCGCTCCCCAAGGCCGCTCCGCGCAGTCGTCAATCGCGTTCCACGGCGACACGCCACGCACAGGCACAGGAGGAGGAGGCGCAGCCGCAAACGCCGCCCGCGCAGCAGGCGCTTGAGCCACCCGCCAGCAAGGTAGCGCCGCATCCTTCCCTGGTCGCGGTGTACACGCGCATGCAGCTTGCCTCCGGCACCTTGCCGCCAGACGAGTTCGGCGAGCGTCTCGCGCACAGTTACAGCGCCAACGGCGGCTGGTACGTGATGCTGATTCCGCCTGCTTACCAGATGAACGGTAACGCCGCCGGCACCGGCACCACACACTTCAGTGCCTGGTCCTACGATCGTCACGTGCCGCTTGGTTTCTATGGCGCTCCGTTTCAGACCGGCATCTACTATGGGC
>DASZGZ010000371.1:0-10042 GCA_035938355.1 Acidobacteriaceae bacterium | reverse complement strand
CCTGCTGCCAATGCAGTTGCAGCAGCCGCATCCTCCGACGACATTCTCCTCCAAGGCGGAGGAATATATCGGGGGAACGCAGCTCCTCTATGGAAACGATGCGGAACGGATCCTGCTGCGGGCACGCATGAGTGCGTCTGTCCTCAGCTTCTTTCTGGCTGCATGCATCTTCGCCGCGGGATACGAGATGTTCGGCGCCATTGCCGCGTTGCTCGCCCTGCTGCTGTGTGTCTTCGAGCCGAACCTGCTGGCGCATGGCGCGCAGGTGACGACCGACATGGCGGCAACCGCGACCATCTTCGCCGCGGTCTACGCCCTGTACCGGTACGTGAAGAAGCCAACCATTGCCAGAATGCTCGTTCTCGGGCTGGCCCTCGGCGTGGCGGCCATCGCCAAATTCAGCGCCGCGGCTCTGCTGCCGATAATGGTGGCCTGCCTGCTGGCGGAGACGCTTCGCGAGCGGCTCCAGAAGGCCGCATCGCCAGAGCATCCTGCGGCGCGCGCTCTATTCCTGCGGCGCAGCCTCGGCTGCCTGGCCGCTTTGCTCATGGCGTGGGCAGTGATCTGGGGGGGTTACGGCTTCCGCTATGTGGCTCGGCCTGGCTCCTTACAGTTGATACCTACGCTGGCCCAGTACGCCCTGCAACTCCATTCGATCTGGCAGGCGCACTTCATCCTGTGGCTGGCGAAGCATCGTCTATTGCCAGAGGCGTACCTCTACGGACTGGTCGACATGCGGGTGTTCGGAAGCCAGATGACCAGCTTCCTCTTTGGAAAGGTGCATCAGAGCGCCACGCTTCCCTACTTCCCAATGGCCTTCCTGATGAAGAGCACGCTGCCCGTACTGATCCTGGTGGCGGCGCTTCCTTTCCTGCGTTTCCGAGGAGGCCGCCCCTGGCGAGAGATCCTCTTCCTTGCGATCCCTGCGGTGGTGTTCATGGGGGTGAGCCTGCTGGCCACGCAAAATATCGGCGTGCGGCATATCCTTCCCATCTTTCCCTTCGTGCTGCTTCTGGCAGCGTTGGCTGCATTCACGCTGGCGCAGCACTCACGGGCCGGTGCCTACGCCGTCGGGGCGTTGCTGCTCTTCCACGTGGTGTCCTCTGTGCAAACCTTCCCTAGCTACATCGCCTACGGAAACGAGGCCATCGGCGGTTCTTCGCGAACATATCGCGTCCTGAGCGATTCCAACGTGGATTGGGGGCAGGGTCTGATCGAGGTTCGCTCCTACCTCAAGAAGAACCACGTGACGGACTGCTGGTTCGTGGCGCTCGGAGGAGAAGTCTTCGGCCACGTTTCCTATTACCAGATCCCATGCAAGCCGCTGCCCTCCAGCTTTGCAAAGCTGGTCGGCGCGCCGCTCCCCGTCATTCCGGAGACAGTACACGGCACTCTTCTGGTGAGCGGGACAGAGGCGAGCGGGATATTTACCGGACCCGGGCCGCTGAATCCATATGGAGAGCTGTTGCAGCGAACTCCCGACGCGATGATCGGCGATTGCATCCTGGTCTTCCGAGGTGACTTCCATCTGCCGCTCGCCGCCGCCGACGGACATGCATCCGCCGCGTCGACTTTGCTTCAGGCCGGCAAGGTGCAGGAGGCCCTTGCGGAGGCGCAAACGGCCGTGTCGCTCGCGCCGAACGCGCCGGATATGCAAGCAACTCTGGGAATGGTGCTGTTGAAGATGGGGCGATCCGAGGAAGCGCAGCAGGCCTTCCAGAATGCTCGCAGGCTGGCACACTCAGTCGATCCTGACAACTGGCTGAGAACCGATGCGATGATCGCATCGGTCCAAGCGGCGCACTAGACGGCAGCCCACTAGACTGCGGCGGGGCCTTTTGTCTATCCGGTCATTGCTCAGCGATGGTTTTCAGATTGCGAAGACCGGCCTCGAAGTGCCTGCCCATCGCTTTGTCCACATTCACAAAGAGGCCCATCACTTTCATCAGGTAGAGAATCCTTCCCTGCATCGTCCAGGTCCAGGTCAGTTGTGTCTCCGCCCCGCGCGGCTCAAGAGTGAACTCATTGAAGTTGTGAGCCTGAAACGGTTTTGTGAAGTCTACGACGACCAGGACTCTGGCTGCTGGCTCTGATTCGGTTATCAACATTCGTCCCCTGCCAGCCTTCCCGGTACTGCTCCATTCCGATGCGGCGCCACTGCCGCTTGCGGGACCGCTGAACCTTCTCTGTACGGTGGGATCCTCTCGATCCTGAGGTTCCCAGCGGCTCCAGTTATGGAGATCGTCAAGCAGCGGAAAGATCTTCTCCGGCGGTGCTTGAATGCCGATCGAGCGCTGAATGCGGAAGGTGTTGGGCTTAAAGGCAGCCGCGATGAGAACGGCCGCGACAAGAAGAGCGATAACAATGAAGATCTTTGCGATCACGGCGCACCCCGTTTCCGTGGGACAGCCAGCTTAATCGCCGCTGAGGCTGACGTGCAGCCTTGTCGTCGACCGGCCGGAATACGGATCATCCGATCTGCTTTCAGAGCCCCCGCCGGCAAGGTCAACGCTGTCTCCTTTGCCCGTCGATTCGATGTAGGATGGCTGCGTCAGAGGCTCGCTGGTATGCCAACTGCGCCAGAGACCGGCGTCCGTGCTTCCCGGTCAAAAGCACCTATAACGCGAGACGGAGATGCTCATTCCGTGCAGCTGTTCTTTGCAAGAGCGACTAGGTTCGCAGTTGCGCCCCGTCCTACACCGTCCGTGCTTTGGCTCGTCCTCACGCTCGCGACCTTGTGCGCTTCTCTGCCAGCCACGGCACAACAACATGCGGAACGTGCAGCTCGCAGCACGGTGAGCGGCCGTGTTGTCTGCGCCGATACCAATGCGCCGGCACGACTGGCCAAGGTGACGCTGAATAAGCTTGAGAATCTCGACGCAAAGACGGCCGCCGACAGCGAGGCAGCGCGCGGAGCGACCACCGACATGGAGGGTGCCTTCAGCATCCCTGATGTGGCTACGGGCCGCTACCTGGTGCTGGTGGAGCTGGCGGGTTATGTTTCCGGCATCTCTGGGTTGGACACGGAGGCACGCGAGCACCTGAAGAACGCTGCGCATACGCCGCCGGAAGGATCGACGGTGATCGACGTCGCGAACGGTCTGCCGGTGACGGTCGAGGTCACACTGGAGCGTGGAGCATCGGTGAGCGGCAGCATTCGCTACGACGATGGAAGTCCTGCGATCGGCATCCTGGTGGGGCTGGAGCGGAAGAACAGCAAGGGCGCGTGGGAGCCGGCATTGCAGTCCACCCTGCAGACCTTCAGCTTCTTCTCAAAGACGCACGATGGCAGCGAGGCGAGCGACAGCGCGGGCCGTTTCCACATCGATGGCATGCCTGCGGGCGAGTACATCTTGCACGCGCACCTTGCGCCGGAGACCATCACACTGCCGGTGGCCGGCTCCGGCACCTTCGGCGTATACGACCATCCTGGTGTGGAGCTGGATCTCTACAGCGGCGGCGTGTTCTGGAAAAAAGAAGCGAAGACCATCCAGCTCGGTCCCGGGGAGGAGGTCGAGACGGATATGGATGTGCCGTTGAGCAAGCTGAGCACGATTTCGGGAACCGTGGTTGCCGCCGGGGATGGACATAATGTCAATCTCGGCACGGTTACGTTATCGCCGCAGGACGACCCGGAGGAGACGCGCACGACAGAGATTGAGGAAGATGGCCGTTTCCGATTTCTCTATGTGCCGGCGGGCGACTACGTCCTGCGGACCGAGGACGCCGCGGACGGCGAATCCAAGGTGCAGTGGGAGCGAGGAGATAACGTCCAGGTGCGCGTGCACGAATACGGCAAGGCCGAAGCGGCAGTGCACGTTGGCGAGGAGGCGGCGAGTGCGACGATTGCCGTGCCGGAGCGGGAGGCGCAGCCATCGCAATGATCAAAAAAATAAGGCCCCGCGCAATTGGGGCCTTTGTGCCAAGTGAACAACAAACATCGATGTGCGAAGAGACCGCGCCGGGGGATGCGCGGGCTCACCGGTGAACTTTGCGGATCCGACTCTAGCTGGCGTACGCCGGAGCGGCGACGGCAACCTGTGACGCGGCGGCGATGGAGGGCTCGATGCGCGGCGGGGCGATGTCCATCTGCGCCTGCAGCTCTGCTTCCTTCTTTGCCTGCTTCTGCTGCTTGATAGCGATGGAGGGCGTGAGGTCCACGGAGCCCTTGACGACGGCGTCCTGATGGATGATGAGGCGCGGGGCGACGATGTCGCCGGTGACCTGCGCGGTGTGGCGGAGCTCGACGCGCTCAGAGGCGTGGATCTGGCCATCGACGCGGCCGCAGATGACAACTTCGCGCGCGGTGATGTGCGACTGCGCGTGACCTTCTTCGCCCACGGTGAGACGGCTCTCGTTCAACTGGATCTTGCCCGTGACACGACCCTCGACGACCAGGTCCTCCGTCGCGGAGATATCGCCGGTGATAATGATGTTCTTTCCGATGAGGCTGCGTTCGGTAGTGGCCATGGAATCGCTCCGGTAAGTGAGTTGTCCCGAGATGGGGCTCTTTCGGTCCTGACAACCCTTACCTTAGTAAGGTGACGGGGAGGCCGACCATCACCGAAAGGCGGTATTGCCCACCCTTTTGGTGCCATACGCCCCAGAACGGGGCGATTTTGGGCCAAGTCGCCGGGAAATGCAGGGGAATGGCAGGGCCTTTCGCTCCTTCTTCGCGGCCCCGCAGGGGGTCGCTCAAGAGAAAAAATGATTGCTTGATAGCATGAGGCGTGCATCTGCCCGTGAAGGCTCCGATCCTGCCGATGCTTGCCAAGCGTGTGGCCGAGCTGCCCGAAGAGGGCGCCTGGATGTACGAGCCCAAGTGGGATGGATTTCGCGCGCTGATCTTTCGCAATCAGGACGAAATCCTGATCCAGAGCCGCGACCAGAAATCGCTCAACCGATACTTTCCCGAGCTTATCGATCCCCTGCTTCAACATCTGCCCGACCGCTGTGTGCTGGATGGCGAGATAGTCATCGCGAGGAATGGCGCGCTCGACTTCGATGCGCTGCAACTGCGCATTCATCCGGCTGCTTCGCGGGTGAAGCTGCTGGCGAAGCAAACGCCGTCATCCTATGTATGCTTCGACCTGCTTGCTGAAGGAGACGATGACCTATGCGGGGAGGCTTTTCATCGGCGGCGCGCGCGGCTGGAAGAGCTGTTTCGATCTGCCGCTGCTCCACTGCATCTGACGCCGGCAACGCGAGAGAGAGCTGTGGCGTCGGATTGGTTTCGCCGCTTTGAAGGTGCGGGGCTGGACGGAGTGATGGTGAAGCCGCTCGATGGTGCGTACGAGCCGGGGAAGCGGGTCATGTTCAAGGTGAAGCACGAGCGGGATTGCGACTGTGTCGTGGCCGGGTTTCGGTGGTACAAGGATGCCGAAGGCGAAGCCATCGGTTCCCTGCTGCTGGGGCTGTTTGATGAGTCCGGAACACTGCAGCATGTTGGCGTCTGCGCCAGCTTTACGAAGGAGAAGCGGCGAGAGCTTCTGGAATTTGTAACACCGTATCGCACGAATGCGCTCGCCAACCATCCCTGGAGCTCGTGGGCAGACGATGAGGCTGCGGCGGGGAGCCGTATGCCGGGCGGACAGAGCCGCTGGAGCCAGGGCAAGGACCTGTCATGGGAGCCACTGCGCCCGGAGCTGGTGGTGGAGGTCGCGTACGAACACATGCAGGGGCGACGCTTCCGCCACATGGCCCACTTTCGCAGATGGCGCACCGATAAAAGTCCGGCGGATTGCACGTACGCGCAACTTGAAGTGGTCGTACCGCACGAGCTCGAACAGATCTTCGCAAGCGGACGCTAGCGGGACGCCGTCATTGCTCACTCTGGTGCTTCGACAGACTTTCGCGCCACGCACGCGTTGGATCGTCATCGGGATCGGGTGTCTCCTGCGGCGGACGCAACTCTTCCGGAACGTGTCGCAGATTCACGCGAATACGGGTCCACGTGGAAGATCTTCCGCGCATTCTGTCGACCAGCACATCATCTATTGCCAGATGGGCGGCCGCTTCGGGATGCTTGCTCTTCCATCGCTCAAGGCCGGCCAGGGCCGCGGCTTCGCGCGGTGAATTTGCAATTACCAGCAACGGCATCTTCGTGCGCGGCTGCTTCGCTGATTTCTTCGCCGAGGTGGTTTTGGAGGCAGATTTGGCGCGTGAGGGAGCGACACGGGGCGCTTCGCCCTCGGCTTTGCGGAAATGCGGCGGCCATGGCGCATCGCCAAGACCGGCGGCTTCGTCGCGAGCTGCGAGATCGAGCAGCGGCTGGAGCGACGCGGCCGCGGCATCGATGGCTGCGTGAGGATCGCCCACCTCCGCAAAACGCTTCGGCATGGTGAGGAGAGTGAAGTCGGCGGGATCGCAATCGGAGACCTCGTGCCAGTGAAGCGGCGCGGATACGCGTGCGTCCGGCAGCGGGCGCACGGAGTAGGCGGAGGCGGTCGTTCGGTCTTTTGCGTTCTGGTTGTAGTCCAGGAAGACGCCGTGCCGCTCTTCCTTCCACCACTTGGAACTGGCGAGGGCTGGGAGACGACGCTCCACTTCGCGCGAGAGCGCCAGGGCGGCTCGGCGCACTTCGGTGAAGCTCCAGCGCGGCTCGATGCGTACCATGACGTGCATGCCGCGGGAGCCGCTGGTTTTGGGCCAGCCGCGAAGACCATTTTCTTCGAGAAGCGATTTCACCTCGAGCGATACGCGCCTGACATCCGTCCAGGAGATGCCGGGGCCGGGATCGAGATCGATCCGCAGCTCGTCGGGGTGATCCAGATCGGCTGCACGCACTGGATGCGGATGCAGCTCAATGCATCCGAGGTTGACAATCCATGCGAGGCCGGCGGCGTCGTCCACCACGACTTCCTCGGCCGTCCTGCCGGATGGGAACGAGAGGGTGACCGTGCGCAGCCAGGAAGGACGATCGGATGGCGCGCGCTTTTGGTAGAAGGCTTCGCCCTCAGCGCCGTTCACAAATCGCTTGAGAACGATAGGGCGGCTTTGAATGCCAAGGAGGGCACCGCCAGCAACGGCCATGTAGTACCGCACGATGTCTAGTTTGGAGAGCTGGACCTGCCGGGAGAAATAAAGCTTTTCCGGATGAGTGATCCTGACCTCGCGCCCCTCGATGGAGAGCACCTCTGCGGCTTCTTCTGATTTCACGCCCCTAGGCTACACCTTACCGATTGTGAAGATGCCGGCCGCGCAGTACATCAGAAGCTTGTATTCAGGCGCAGGGCGAAGCTTCGCGCGGGTGCGATGGCATTGCCGGAAAACAGTCCGCCGAAGTCGATCACGTTGAGACGATTGTTGAGATTATCACCGTCTACCTGAAGGCGCGTCACCGCTCTTTCGCTCTTATAGAGGTCCGCCCCGATGGATGCATTCACTGCCAAGAGAGGCCGGATGCGGCCGCGCTCGAAGTTGACCCGGTCCACTACCTGAGGACCATATGTTGCCAACGCTTCTGCTTCGGTCCCTTCGTACTCGAAAGGCAATCCTGAACCGGATTCCACACCCGCTGCAAACCAGAGGCGCGGCTTGAGCTGGTATTGGAAACGCGTTCTGAGCGTGTTGCGCTGGTCCTGGCTGTTGGGGATGTGGCCGTGCTGCTCAGCGATGGCGTCGTCTACGTCGTCGCCGAGGAAGAGTCCACCTGTCACCGGAAACCAGACATTGCCAACCATGTACGAGTAACTCAGATAGCCAGTTAAATTGCCGAGCCGCACGAGGGATATCTTGCCTTCCGCTCCGTAGATCACTGCCTTGTCAAAGGCGATGGGATAGCTGACTCCGGTATTCAGAAGCTGGTCATCGTCGGCAAAGTTTCGGGCGTCGCGGCGATAGACGTTTGCATCGAAGCGCAGCCGGTTGGCAATGGCTTCGGTAAGACCGCCTTCGTAGTAATTGGCTCCCGAGGGACGAACCGGCAGGCGGAGAAACTGATTGCTGAGCGCATCGATCTGGGGAGAGCTGGAGATGAGGATGTTTTCGAAGGATGGCGTTTGAAAGATGCGATCGTAGGAGGCATGAACCACCATGCCAAGCGAAGGCAGATAGCGGCCAACGGAGATCCGCGGGCTGAACGCGTTCTGATTGAGAAGCAGCTGATAGTGGTCCCAGCGCAATCCAGCGCTGAAGGTCCAGTTCCCCAGGCTGAACATATCTTCCACGAAGGCTGACTGTTCGAGATCGGGGCGTTGCGCGGCGAAGGTCAGTGCTGTTGGTGTGTCCGGGTCGAAATCGTCTGGATCCGTGATGCGGTAGTTGAAGTGCTCATGAAGAAAGGTTGCGTCCGACTCTATCCCGAACTTCCATTCTTGACGGTGGTGATGGAGCGAGAGCGTTCCCTTGAAGTAGCCCTCACGAAAATCATTTTTCTGAAAAGCAATGACGGCCGTCGATTTCTCGTTGGAATAGAGGTCACTTGCGTTGTCGCGCACCATGCCGGCGAGGGCGATCAGAGTATCGGGAGAGACGATGTGCTGATAGTGGACGATGCCCATCGTCTCAAAATTGTCTCCGTTCTGCTCCTGGCCCGCCTGCTGCTGCAGAAGCTCATTCGGAATGAGGAAGCGGGAAAACTCATGACGCACGTCGAGGCTGAAGCGATCTCGCGTGGTGAGGTCGCGTTCATATCGGGCGGAGAAGTCACCGAGGGTTCCGCTATTGGTGAAGTTCTCCGGGACGACGGGATTGAGATAGTGTGCGGTCGTGCCGCCGGAAGCGGTGCCGCCGAGGGTGTTCCTGCCCCATACCTTCTGCAGTTGGCCGTACGCGGAGGCGCTGTCATAGCTTCCGCCGGAGAGGACGAGCTGCCCGTGGAGGCCGGGATCAGTTTGCCGGCGCGTATCGAGCTCGATGACCCCTCCCATTTTTCTGCCGTACTCGGCGGGATAGCCGGCGGTGTAGATGCTGACTGCGTCCAGGTCGTCGGCTCCGATCTCCGGGCCGAAGCTTGGAGAGCGGTTGTCCGTGAGAGGTATGCCATCGATCACGAACTGCGTCTGATACTCGGAGCCACGTGGATGCAGAACAGCGTTGCCTTCGTAGAGCCAACCCGGCTGCGAGTTGACCAGGTCCTGAACGGAACGGCCGGGCAGAGAGGAGAGACGCTCCTGTATCTGCTTCGCGCCGATCTGCATTACCGAGGAGGGGCTGTACGGATCTATCAGGGTGGTTCTGTCCTCCACGGTCACGTTCGTCAAGACCGAAGCGAGAGTGAGCTGGATATTTTCAGCAACCGGAAGGGCTGAGCGGAGTTCCACGGATGTCGTGTAAGGGGCAAAACCTGGCTTCTTTATCTGAATCTGATACACGCCATAGGGCATGGTCTGGACTGCCAGCGTGCCGGAGGAATCGCTGGTGAAGGTCTCGTCATAGCCGTCGCCTACGCAGGACAATTCCACCGTGGCCTGGATCCCAGCGCCCGAAGGGTCGACTATCCGGAGACGCAACTCACCGTAGTTCACCTGCGCTGTGGCGCGCAGAGCGACTAAAAGGAACAATGTGAGTAGCTTCTTCACCTGAACCCGCCTCGGGAATGCGCCTCATACGATGCCCATCATACTTGCGTCACAGCGACCGACTGGAGCGCCTCTCGCAGTGTGCCACGGGGCGGCGTACTCTGAACCTCCCCAGAACGGTGCAGCCGCGATTTGGCAGTGTGATTCCACCGCCCTGCATCGGGCTTCCGAGTGCGGACGCAAAGGACTACCAAGCCACGATGCATCTGCTGGATCGAATTGTCTGCTGTCGCGGCCTTCTCATCCCTCTTCTCCGTCCATATCTATAGAACCGGCGTTCTGGCGGCGTCACGACAATTCCGACACAGGAGCGGCGCTGCCTATTATGATGGGCGCGCGTGCTCGCGCAGATTTGAAGCGCGTCCAGTTCGGATGCCAGCGCGGCGGCGTACCTAGAATGGCCAAGACCAGGATCATGGAAGGCTCCATGTCAGAATTGTCTGCTCCGGATTCGAAGCGCAGCTATAACCGTTTTCTTTTGCTGGTGGCGGGCCTGGGCGGCCTGCTCTACGGAGTCGATG
>DASZGZ010000370.1:0-4397 GCA_035938355.1 Acidobacteriaceae bacterium | reverse complement strand
TTTTGGCGGATACCGGATCCCTGCCGTTCCTTGCGGCTTGTGCTTTTCCCAGGCCGTCACGGATATGTCCATGCCCGAACACATCAAGAAAAAGCTGGAAGAAGAGATTCGGCAGATGGAGCATGAGCTCCAGCACGAGCTGCCTCAGGAGATCAAGAAGGCTGCTGCGCTCGGCGACCTCAGCGAAAACGCCGAATATCACATGGCCAAGCAGCGCCAGGAGTTCGTGAACGCGCGCCTCGGCCAGCTCAAGAAGCGCATGGCGGAACTCTCTCTGGTAAATCTCGCCAACATCCCCCACGACCGGATCGCCTTCGGATCCACCGTCCGCGTCTTTGACACCACCAAGGATGAAGAGCTCGAGTACAAGCTCGTCACCTCCGAAGAGTCCGACGTCAACAAGGGGCTTATCTCCACCACATCCCCCATCGGCCGCTCGCTCGTCGGTAAGCAGGTCGGCGACACGGTTACGGTTGTGACTCCCAACGGCAATCGTGAGCTCGAGGTTCTCAAGCTCACCACCATTCACGACGAAGCGGCTCAGGGCAAAGCAAAGTGATGGAGGAGGAAGGCGTCTGAATCACCTGCGGAGGCGCATCGTAATGATGGAGCGGGGAAGCCTGCAGCGAACGGAGAAAGAGCCTGTGACCCCGAATGGCGGAGTCGGCGGCCTCCGGAGGCGGAACCTATGACCTGGACCAGCGCCTTCGGACGCGGCTGCGGCGTCATCCTTCAGGCCATCGTCAACGGCCTCGCCCTCACCCGCATCTCACCCAACGTCCTCACCTTCATCGGCCTGCTCATCAACACGGTCGCCGCCGTCTTCTTCGGCCTGGCGAACAGCCATAACTACGTCCACTACTTCCTCTATGCGGGTCTCGTCATCATCGGCGCCGGTATCTTCGACATGGTGGACGGCCGCGTTGCCCGCCAGACCGATCAGGTCACCGTCTTCGGCGCATTCTTCGACTCCGTTATCGACCGCTACTCCGACGTCGTCCTCTTCTTTGGACTGCTCGTCTTCTACGCACGTGGCAACCGCTTCTTCTACGTTGTGCTCGCGGGCTTCGTCATGGTCACGTCGCTCATGGTCAGCTACACCCGCGCCCGATCCGAGGCCCTCATCGGCTCCTGCAAGGTTGGCTTCATGGAGCGGCCGGAGCGCGTCGTGCTCATCATCCTCGGCGCCCTCTTCGAGCGCTGGGGTGCCATGGCTCCTGCCCTCTGGGTGCTTGCCGTGCTCTCCACCATCACCGTCATCCACCGCATCTCCTACACCTACACCATGGCGAAGAAGCTTGCGCTCGACCAGCCCGCCACCCAGACCGAGCCAGTCCCCATCCGCTCCGCGGCCAGCCCTGGACCCGTCTCCAGCACCGCATCTGTGACCGGAGCCGAGCAGCACGACCTTCTCTCCGTGCCCACTGCTCCCCGCGCCTAGTCACCTCCCGGCAGCATCCGAGTTATTCAGTACGGAGAGCCTGCATCGGATCGATCGAAACCGCACGGCGACCCGGCAGCATCGCTGCGAGCAATCCGACCAGAACCAACCCCAGCCCAGATGCCGCAAAGATCGCTGGATTCCCCGGCTGCACCTCAAACAGGAAACTCCGGATTGACCGCGCCGCAAAGAACGCCCCAAGGCCACCGGTCAGCACACCCACCGCTAACAGCACAGCCACCTGTCGCATCACCAGTGCGAGCACACGCAGCCGCGTAGCACCCAGCGCCATCCGCACCCCGATCTCTCGCGTGCGCTGCGTCACATTCCACGCCACCAACCCGTAGATTCCGATGCCGCTCAACAGCAAAGCCAGGCCGGCAAAGAAGCCAGAGAGCTGTGCCAGCAACTGCTCAATCGAAACCGAGTCATCGAGCTGCACGGTGAATGGGATGAGGTCGAACTCAGGTTTCCCTGGGGCCAGTTCGTGGAGCGCGTTGAGATACGCGCTTCTGGCATCTGCCAAAGAATGCGCCTGAATCACGAAATTCCATAGGCCAGGATTCGAAAAGTCCCCCGCGATCGGCCGATAAATCGTCGCCTCGGCAGGCCGGCGCAGATCCATGAGCTTTGCGTCCGCGACAACGCCAATCACTTCGCAATCATCGGTCGAGCTGCTGCCGGTATCCATCGACATTTGGTATTGGCGCAGCGTGTGTCCAAGGGCCGTCCCGTGTGAGAAGAATTTCCTGGCCGCCGCCTGGCTCACGATGCAGGTGTTTGCATCGGCATCGCTGTTCACAAAATCGCGTCCCGCCAATATCGGGATGCCAAGCTCCGTGAAAAAGTTCGCGCTGATCTCGTTGAAGAGGACCTGCTGCTTGACCACTGCATCTGCCTCGCCGGTGCCAGGAACGGCGCTGAACTGTCCACCCGCAGCTCCGCGAAACGGAGGAACGGCGACAGAGCTCACGGACTGGATACCCGGCATGGCTTGCATTCGTTCCGCAAGCTGCCAATAGAGATGCGTCAATGCAACGCTCCTTTGTGTCTGAGGCCTGACGTCCACGGTCGCGAAGAAATTATTTTCGGAGCGAACGCCGCCGGACCCGCCCGCGTGCAGTGCGACCAGCGTGGCGTTCAGCAGTCCTGCCATCACCACTAGCGCCAGCGAAAGCGCCACCTCCAGACACACGGAGCTCTCGCGCAGCCTGTTCTTCTCGCTGCGCGTCGAGCCATTTCCGGCGCGACGCAGCGCTGGATCCGGCGCTGCGCGACTCGCCATCCATGCCGGAGCTATGCCGAAGAGCAGCGCACAAAGAATGGCGCAGCCTGCGGTCGCGACCAGCACCATCGTATCCGGCCGTGTAGTCAGCGTCGTATGCGCCGTGCTCCACGCATCTCCTGCAAAGTGCTGCATCAGCATGCTGCATGCGCCCCACGCGAATCCCAGGCCGAGCAGCGCTCCGGGAATCGCAAGCAGAAAACTCTCCACCAGCATCTGCCGAAGCATCCGGGTACGCGCGGCTCCCAACGCCACGCGCAGCGCGAACTCGTGCTGCCGTGCCGAGGCTCGAGCCAATCCCAGCCCGGCGAGATTCGCGCAACTAATAAGAAGCACTGCGGCCACCAGCATCTGTATCAGCAGCAACGGACCCGTGTATTGCTGGCGCAGATAACTCCAGCCCGAGCGCCCCGGAAGCGCTACGAAGCGCGCGTGCTGTATTCCCGGCAGGTTCCGTACTTGAGGTGGAAGGGTGTCTTCGATCACGTGATGCGAGAGCGTAGACAATTCGGCGGAGGCCTGGCCCAGTGTCACGCCAGGTTTCAAACGCGCCATCGTTGTCAGCCACAGGTTTCCGGGCCGATGCAGCATCGAGTCCCCAAATGGCCGCCGGATAACCGGCTCATATTCCAGCGGCATATAAAAGTCAGGCCGCGACGTGACAATGATTCCCCCAAAATTCGCAGGAGCAACTCCGACAATCGTCGCGCTGTGGCCGTTCACCGTCACCTGCCGCCCAATCACGACGGGGTCGGCATGGTAGTGCTCCACCCAGAACGGATGGCTGATCACCGTAGCCCAACCGTCCGGACCGCCTCCGGGACGATCATCCGCCGGCGTAAGCAGGCGCCCGACAGCAGGCCGAACTCCGAGCACCTCGAAGGTATTCCCGCTCACCATCGCGCCGGGGTAGCTGCGCTTCGAATCGCCTTCCTTCAGATCGGCGCCGTAGTCGCTCCAGCCTAGGATAGCGGAGAAAGACCGGGAGCGTCGCTCGAGCGATTGGAGCATCAGGAAGTTCAGGGGCGCGCCATCGCTTTCCGTCTTTGCCGAATCGAAGGCCAGCACAATGCGCGCCAGCCGCTCCGGCTCGGTAACCGGAAGGCTCTTCAACAGAAGCGCGTTCATCAAAGTGAAAATCGCCGTATTCGCGCCAATGCCAAGCGTTAACGTCAGGACTGTGACGAGCACAAATCCCGGAGACCGCATGAGCTGACGCGCCGCGTAACGAAGGTCCTGCGCCACTTGCTCCAGCCATGTCCATCCCCAGGTCGCTTGCGTCTGCTCGCTCACGACGGTGGCGTTTCCAAACGCCCGCAAGGCTGCATACCGCGCATCTTCAGGGGACATCCCAGCGGCGATATTCTCGGCAATCAGCCCGTCGAGATGAAGCTGCATCTCCGCACGCAGCCGTTCGCTCTCGCGCTTGCGAAACAACAGAGCCCGTAACCCCAAACGCAGCCGGTCCCACCATTGCATGGGAACCTCCTTGTGATCAGGAACGCAATGGAGATGCGTATGCCTAGACTATCTACACGTTGCATATGTAGATCGTCAAGGCATAGCGCTCCCGCACCGGTGACATCTCCCGTGAGGTCTCCATGTAGGATGAACTGTTCCCATGCCTGATCCGATCCTTCTCGTTCATGGCGGCGCCTGGGCCATCCCCGA
>DASZGZ010000369.1:0-8858 GCA_035938355.1 Acidobacteriaceae bacterium | reverse complement strand
GCGTTGCGATAGCGTGCCTGCAGGGTCATCAGCTCGTCTGCGATGTTGATGGCCGCGAGCACCGCCACGCGCAGCGAATCCACGGTCGTGCCCTGCGCTGCGACGGCACGCATCTTCGTGTCGACGAGATTGGCCAGCCGCTCGATGTACACGGGGTCCTGGCCGCGCAGGTGATAGGGCTGATCGTAAATCTCGACGGTGACGCCTTGGCTGGTATCGTTCATCGCGGGCTCAGTCTTCTCCTTTGACCGGCGCAGCGTTGGCCGCGCATGGTTGCGCGGCCGGCGGCTACGCGGTGAATTCGTCCAGATGCTTCAGCAGCCGCTCGACACGGCCGCGTACATGGTCCCGCTCCTGCTGCAACTGGGCCAGCTCACTTTCCAGCCGCGTCGATTGCTCGGCCCGGCCAGCCAGTTGCCGCTCCAGCTCAGCGCTGTGACGCTCCAAATCCTCGACCTTCGCTGTCGCCGCGGCGTGGGCCTCACGCTCGGCCTTCAGCAGCTCCACCGCGCGCAGAACGCGCTCTTCCAGAGCTTGAAAATCAGCTGCTGCCAGGGTTTCTGTGCCCTGCTCACCTAATTCCATTGCTGCCGCTGCCATACATCCTCACTGCGTTGGGGGAATGATGCTTGCTCTGGCCGCAGTATATCGCCAATGCAAACGCGCGAAGGCAAATCCGATTCGCCCCCTGTGCATATGTGTGCCGTAATTGACAACCTCTTGCCGTGCCCGCTGGATTGCCGTCCCCGCTGGATTATGCGCGCAGTTTGCCGCCTAACGACTCGAGAGTGCCGACGATGTTGTTCGACCAGGCATGCAGCTCTTCATCGCGCAGCGTCCGGTTAGGCGACTGGAAGGTGGTCGAGACCAGCATGGAGTAGTGTCCGGCAGGGACGGCTTTGCCTTTGGCATCGCGGAAGATTTCGGCTGGACGATATTCCTGCAGCTCGTCGATTGCGAGAGCGGCCAGCGCGGCGCGAACGGCCTCCCATGCGACCGTGTCCGGGAAGACGAGCGAGAAATCGCGGCGCACTGGCTGGTAGCGGGAGATCTCATGCGCCGTCGGCTGGCGAAGCGACTGGCGGAAAAGCCGGTCGAGGTAGATCTCGCTGATAAAGACAGGCTGTCGCAGTTTGCGCCGGGCAGCTTCGTCGGGATGCAGCTCACCGAAGTAACCGATGGTGCTGCCGTCAACCACGCAGCGGGCAGAGCGCGACGGATTGAGCCAGTGGGGGAGCAGGCCGCTCTGGGGCGGGAAGGCGTCGTAGTAGACGGACCGGGACGCGAAATGTCTGGTGAGCGCTTCGACCAGTCCTTTCAGGTCGTAAAAATCGATGAGACGGGAGGAGTGCAGGCCATCGCGAAGCTGACCGGTGGCGCCGAAGGCAAGCCACTGGACTTCGTCGACGCGTTCTGGAGATCCGGTAAATACGGTGCCCATCTCGAAGAGCCGGACGTCGTCCACATTGCGATTCAGGTTGTGGGCCAGCATGGTGAGCATGCCGGGAACCAGCGACGGCCGGAGCATGCCGGCCTCTTCGCTGAGCGGGTTGGCCATGGCGACGGCGACGCCGGGCTGTGCAGCAAATGCAGCTGCATCGGCGGCGGAGCAGAAGGTGGACGAGATGGCTTCGTGATAGCCGGCGGCAAGAAACAGCTTGCGCACGATGGCATGCTTCGGAGCATGTGGCAACTCCAGCACTGTGCCGGAGAAGCTGGGCAGCGTGTTGGCGAAGCGGTTGTAGCCGTAGACACGCGCGACCTCCTCGACCAAGTCGATCTCACGCTCAAGATCCAGCCGCCAGCTCGGCAACGTGACCTCATAGCGGCCTTCACCCGTGGCGGACAACGTGCAGCCGAGCGCGCGGAGGACACCCGTGGCGACCTCGTCCGTGATGCCAGGCCCCTCGCTGGTGCGGCCTAGTAAGTAGGCGCCGCGCGCCACAGAGAATGAGATGGGACGCCGCGCGGCAACGCGAGCCAGGACCTGCGGGATGACCACATCGACGAGGTCTCCTTCGATATGGCCGCCGCTTTCAAGAATGAGCTGTGAGACCAGGGCCGAGGCCACCGGGGGCGCGTGGAAATCTGCGCCGCGCTCAAAGCGGTGCGATGCATCGGAGTGGATACCGTGACGGCGGCTCATGCGGCGGACGACCGCGGGATCGAACCAAGCGGCTTCGACCAGGATGTTCTTCGTCTCGGGTGTGATCATGGTGTCCCATCCGCCCATCACACCGGCCAGACCGAGCGCCTTCTTCTCATCAGCTACGACGACATCGTCGGCATCGAGCACGCGCTCGACACCATCGAGCGTTTTCAACTTTTCTCCAGCGCGCGCGCGGCGGACGATGATAGCGCCTTCGATCTTGTCGAGATCGAAGGCGTGGGTGGGGTGCCCCATGCCGATCAGCACGTAGTTGCTAGCATCGACCGCATTGAGGATCAGCTTTTGGCCCAGCGCGGCGAATCGTTCCGCGACGATACCCTGCGAGGGGCCGATCTTCACATCGCGCAGAATGCGCGCGGTGAAGCGGCCGCAGGCATCGGGAGCTTCGATACGAACGGGATGCCCTGAGCCCGGCTTCGCAGCCGGCAACCTCGTATCGAGCGGCGCGAGCGTGAGGCCATAGATGGCTGCTGCCTCGCGGGCGACGCCGTAATGATTCATCGCATCGACGCGGTTGGTGGTGATATCCATCTCGAAGAGCGAGCCGCCGACGGGCGCAGCAACTTCGAAGACACCTTCGACAGCGATGCCGCGAAGCGTAAGGTCGTCGGCGAGCTGACGGTCCGTTGCATCGAAAGGGGGCAGATAAGAGCGAAGCCAGGAGGTCAGCACATTCATGCGAACTGCTCCAGGAAGCGCACGTCGCCCGAGTAAAGCAGGCCGATGTCGCTGACGCCGTACTTCATCATCGCGATGCGGTCCAGACCCATGCCGAAGGCGAAGCCGGATATCCTTTCCGGGTCGTAGGCGGGCTGCTTTTCGCGCACAAAGCCGAAGACCGATGGGTCCACCATGCCGCAGCCGAGCAGCTCAATCCAGCCGGAGTGCTTGCACTTGCGGCAGCCTTTGCCGCCGCAGAAGATGCAGGAGATCTGCACGTCGGCGCTGGGCTCGGTGAAGGGGAAGAAAGACGGGAAGAAGCGAGTCTTCACGCTGGAGCCGAAGAAGGCCTTCATCGCGTAGTCGAGTGTGCCCTTGAGGTCGGCGAAGGTGATGCCCTCGTCCACACACAGTCCTTCGACCTGATGAAAGATGGGCGAGTGGGTTGCGTCGGCCGCGTCGTTGCGGTGCACCTTGCCGGGGATGACAAGGCGAACTGGAGGGGGTTGTTGCTCCATGGTGCGGATCTGTACTGGCGAAGTGTGCGTGCGCATCAGCAGGCGATCGCGCAGCGGCTTGCGCTCCTGTCCTGCTACAACGAGCGTGTCCTGGGTGTCGCGCGCGGGGTGGTTGGGCGGGAAGTTCAGCGACTCGAAGTTGTAGTAGTCAGTCTCAACCTCAGGGCCGGTCGCGACGGAGTAGCCCAGGGCAGCGAAGATGCGCACGGCCTCATGCCAGGTGCGCAGGATAGGGTGCTCCGCGCCAAGTTGCGGACGCGTGCCAGGAAGTGTGACATCGATCGCTGGCCCGGATGAGCCGTGACGCTTGCCCGCGGCGGCATCGGCGAGCAGGGTTTCGATTCGCTCCTTGAGCGTGTTGAAGCGCTGTCCGAGCGCACGGCGCGACTCCGCAGGCGCGGTCTTCAGCCATGCATCGCTCACCGTCTTGAGGCGGCCTTGCTTGCGGCCTAACCACTCCAGGCGAAATTGCTCGACAGCCTCGGCGCCATCGAGCGAGGCAGCGGCGCGCTCCAGGCCGGCAGTCAGCAAAGCAAAGGCTTGGTCCAGCGCGGCATCGTCGTAGCCGCTCAGTGCAGGTATCGAATCGTCGGGCATGGTCAAACGTCAGGATAAATCAGCATCCCGGCACATCGCCCCAGAGTGGTTGTGGCTGTGATGGAGCGCGCGTATGCTGGCGCCTGCGCCGGGCACGTGCGTCGCCGAGCCCGGTCCCCTGGCAAGTGAAAGGCAAGCGAATTCGAGGAGATTCTTATGAGCCAGTCTTTGACACCGTACCTGACCGTGAGCAACGCCGCCGCGGCCATCGATTTCTACAAGAAGGCCTTTGGCGCCGAAGAGGTCGTGCGGCACCTTGCGCCGGACGGCAAACGCCTGATGCATGCGCACCTGAAGGTGCTGGGGATGGACCTGATGCTCGCTGACGATTTTGCTGAGCACATGGGCCGCAGCCGCACCCCCGAGGCCTTCGGCGGCTCGCCGGTGACCCTGCACCTGCACACCGACGATGTGAATACGCTGTGGGCCAACGCCGTAGCGGCGGGCGCAAAGGTGACAATGCCGCTGGCAGATCAATTCTGGGGCGATCGCTACGGGCAGTTCACTGATCCCTTTGGGCACTCATGGTCGGCAGGGCAAACGCTGAAACAGGTAAGCCCGGAAGAGTTGGAAGAGGGCGCCAAGGCGGCCTTCTGAGCGGACCTAATACACGAAGGGCGCAGCCAATGGCCGCGCCCTTCATACTAGCTTCCTGCGATCCGACTACGCTGCGATCTGACCGTGGCTGGCGGCGTTCGCCTCGCGCGAGCGGCGGACCAGCGCTTCGGCGCCGAAGGCCACTCCGGTGACCAACAGGGTGGAGATGAGGTCGTTGCGATAGAACGGCAGTGCCGATGCGTAGCAGGCGGTAAGTCCGCCCAGCGTGTGCGGGTACATGCCGGAACCGACCCAGACCGCATAGTTGCTGACGGCGAAGAAGGAAGTCGATGCGAGCACCGCGCCAGAAACGACGCGCGTGGCGTTTGTCGGCTGCTTCAGCAGCAGCGAGCCAAGGACCAGCACCGCGGCGTACCAGAGCCAAGTGATGAGGTAGTCCTGAGCGTGGAACGCCATGCGATAGACGCGGGTGGTGAGGAAGACATCCATCGCCATGAACGGCACGAGGGCCCAAGCTGCCTGACGCAGGGGACGGCGCGCGCCGAAGTAGAGCAGCGAGCCGCCAACAGCAGTGAAGTTGAACCAGCCGGAGAGAGCAGCGACACGGCTGGCAAGAGCGGCCAGGATCAGGACGAACGCGGACATAGGCGACCTCGGTACTTGATTTTATCCCGAACAGGGTTGTCCGGCAGCAGAACACAATGCCGTACACAATAAAGTGACAATTCCCGATCAGTCCTGCGGGCGCCCGTCCATGTAGCTCGCCTCGATCTGACCGTTGGGGGCGACGAAGACTGAGCCGGAGAGCGGCTTGCGGTTCTGATGGCTGCCGATCCAGTCCGTGTAACCGAAGCGCAGGTCCTGAAAGTTCACCTGTTCCAGGTGCTGGCCGGCATCCTGCTGCATGTCTGGCGGGCTACCGGGTCCGATGTCTTCGACCAGCGGGAACTGCGACCAGTCGAGATAGACGCGGCCCAGCCAGGAGCGCTTGGCGGCTGCCACCGCCGGCGTAACGGGCGGCTTGTAGATCGCGCCCACACTTTCATCGACATTCACGCTGTCGCTGCGCGTACCCACCTCTGCGAGGTGGTAAGCGTTGTCCGTCTCCACGATGCCCTGCCAGCGGAACGGGTTGATGGGATAGGGCTCGGCGGCGACGCGCAGCACCGGGCGGTCAAAGGATGTCTGCTGCAGGAGGTGCACAGCGCGCGCATGTTCAGTACTGCGCACGGTATAGAGCGCGGCCACGCCGATCAGTACGGCAATCGCCCAGCCGCGTCCGCGAAATACGTCCCGGCGCTTTGAGATTTCGCGATCGACCAGGCCGAGGAGCGCCGGAATCAGCAGGCCGCCGAGCAGCAGCAGAAACATTACCGGCTCGAAGATGAAGACGATGTCCCACGAATACCAGCGGGGATGAAAGGGGGCAAAGGGGCGTATGCCGTAGTTGTTCGTGTAATCGAGCAGCAGGTGGCTGAGATCCGCGAACAGCGCAAAGAGCCAGAGCAGCAACCATCGCGGCGGGATGGGTGGTTTTTTTCGGCGCAGGCGATGGAAGGCCCAGCAAAAGAGTGTGACTACAAGCGCAACCAGGGGCGCCCCCAGAAGCGTGTGGGTAAAGCCGCGATGATGCTGGAACGCGACCAGCGGTCCGCGAAAGCCCCACAGGATATCGAGGTCGGGGGCCTCGGCGGCCAGAGTCATGGCCAGCGTGGCGTATGCGGTCTTGCGATTGAAGCCGGCGCGGCCCAGGCATGCGCCAGTGAGGAAATGTGTGACAGGTTCCATGGTGGATTGCGATGTTGGGTGTTCGAGGGAAGCATACAGGCACACAGTTCGCATCTCTATAATCCGTGACGATGGTCGAGCGAGCGAGACAGGCACCGACACTGGCAAAAACCGAGGCGCTGCGCGAGAAGATCCGCCACCACGAACACCTCTATTACGTCCTGGATGCGCCGGAGCTGGACGATGCGGACTTCGATGCGCTGATGCGCGAGTTGAAGGAGATTGAGGCGAAGCATCCGGAGTGGGTGACGCCCGACTCCCCTACGCAGCGAGTCGGCGGCAAAGTTAAAGAGGGTTTCGCCAAGGTTGCACACTCGCGACCGATGCTCTCGCTGGACAACGTGAATACCGCGGAGGAGCTGGCGGACTGGGACCGTCGCGTGCGCGCGCTGGCCGGCGACGCCGAGATCGCCTACGTCACCGAGTTGAAGCTGGATGGGCTTTCGCTGGCTCTGCACTACATTGCAAACCCCGCTCACGGCGGCATTGCAAACCCCGCAGGCGGCGGAGCAGTGCTGGCGCATGCCATCACGCGCGGCGACGGCACTATCGGCGAAGACGTGACCAGCAATGTTCGGACGATCCGCTCCGTTCCACTCTCAATCTCGGCGGAGAAGTTGAAGAAGAGCAAGCTGCCGCTGCCCTTCGAGGTACGCGGCGAAGTGGTGATGCCGATGGCTGCGTTCCTGAAGATGAATCAGGAGCGCGAAGCGCTGGGACAGTCGCCCGCGGCGAACCCGCGCAGTGCCGCAGCGGGGACGATTCGCACTGTCGAGCCGAACATTGTCGCGCAGCGGCGGCTGGATTTCTACGGCTACTTCGCCCTGCTGTTGACACCAGGCGCAGAGGGCGAAAACGCATTCCCTACGCAGGTGGAGACGCTCGACGCTCTGACCGCGGCCGGATTTCGAGTGAACCCCCATCGGGAAGCGCTCAAGACGCTCGACCAGTTGCAAACCTTCGTCGCGCGCGCTGAAGAGCAGCGCGCATCGCTCGGCTATGAGATCGACGGCGTGGTCATCAAGGTGAACAATTCGGCGGTGCAGAAGCGGCTCGGCTTTACGGGAAAGGCCCCACGCTGGGCCGTCGCGTACAAGTTCACAGCTCGGGGAGGCGTGACGCGGCTCGAAGACATTGCGGTGCAGGTGGGGCGCACCGGCAAGCTGACCCCGGTGGCCGTTCTGAGCGCCGTGGCGATCGGCGGTATCACGGTGACGCGTGCGACTTTGCACAACGCGGACGAGATCGAGCGGCTTGGCGTGAAGATCGGCGATTTCGTGCGCGTTGAGCGTGGCGGCGATGTGATTCCGAAGATTGTCGAAGTCGTCGAGGACAAGGACCATCCACGAGGGCACAAGCGATTTCATTTCCCCGCGCATTGTCCGGTGTGTGGAAGCGAGATTGTCCGCACCGAGGGCGAAGCCGACTACCGCTGCGTAAACATCGACTGCCCGGCGCGGCTGCGCGAGAGCCTGCTTCATTTCGCCTCCCGAGGCGTGATGAACATCGATGGCATGGGGGAAGCCGTGGTGGTGCAGCTGATGGAGCAGGGGTTGGTCCACTCCATCGCGGATCTGTATTCGCTCACAAGCGAAAAACTGCTGACACTGGAACGCATCGGGCAGAAGACCGCCGACTCGCTGATGGCCGAGATTGAGCGGTCGAAGAAGGCTCCGCTGGATCGCGTGCTCTTCGGGCTGGGCATTCGCTTTGTCGGTGAGCGGACGGCGCAGTTGCTGGCGGATGCATTCGGCTCAATGGATGCCCTGCTGACAGCAACGCCCGAGGAGTTGGAGCGCGTGCAGGAGGTCGGTCCACGCGTGGCGGCGGCCGTGCACGAATTCTTCGCTGAAGAGCGCAACCGTGAGTTGATCGAGCGCCTGCGCAAAGCAGGCCTCACTTTCACGGCAGAACGGCGCAAACGGTCTGCCAAACTCGAAGGCCTGACCTTCGTAATCACGGGAACGCTGCCTACGCTGACGCGCGAAGAGGCGAAAGAACGCATCGAAGCAGCGGGGGGCCGTGTCTCCGGTTCCGTCAGCAAGAAGAGCAGCTACGTCGTCGCCGGCGAAGAGGCAGGATCGAAGCTCGACAAAGCGCGCGATCTGAAGGTACCAGTGATCGGAGAATCAGAATTACTGGAGATGCTTGGATGAGAACTTCACTCTCGATTTTGAAGATGTTTGGTGCTGCAACGTTGGTCGCGATGGCGCCCGCCGCTTTGGCACAGAGCCTGCCAGCCGGAGTCGGCGGCTACTGGAAGATCACAAAGATGCATCCGAAGAAGCCCGTGGCCACGTCTGCCTGTACCGCCAATCCGGCATTCTTCAGCAAGACGGCGCGAGGCAGCCGCGTCCTGATGAGCGACCGTAGCATCGTGTGGGGGTCGACATCAGCGACCGATCCTTCACCGCGAGTCAGCATGGTCGACCCGGCGGACTTCAGTGCGCACCATTCGGAAGCGGGAGTGACGCTGCATGATCTCGCTCTCGACCGGGGTTCAAAGATCGAAGTGATCAAGTTCGGCGCGCCGGGTACGCTGCCCTTCGACACGATCGTGATCCTGG
>DASZGZ010000368.1:0-9038 GCA_035938355.1 Acidobacteriaceae bacterium | reverse complement strand
TCATCTCCGATGCGGCTTCGTAGGTGAGCGTGCTGTCCTGTGCGATGACAGACATCACCATGTTCATCATGAGCTGAAGGCGGCGGAGGTTCTTTTCTTCCTGCTGCTGCTCGAGCACAGAGCGTGCTTCCGCGGGCTGTGACTGGCCTAATTCCCCGGTTTCTCTTGACTGCATTCCTGACCCTCCGGACTGCGGTGTTTCTCTCGGATGTTTTCGCAGACTCTATACCCCTTAAGGATGCGTTGCAGCAGAAAAACGATCCTCGAAGGTATCAAGGTAAGTGCGCGGGGTGCGCTCCCGTACCGTCGAGGTAGAAGGTGGATACGCCGAGCAGGTCAGTGCGCCAGGTGCGTGCGCCTTCTTCCTGGAGCTTGTCCAGTGTCTCCCAGCGCGGGTGGTGGTAGCTGTTGAATGGCCCGACAGAGATGACGGCGAAATGCGGCGCTACCCGCGCGAGGAAGGGCGGGAGGGTAGATGTTTTGCTGCCGTGGTGACCCACCTTCAGCAGGTCAGAGGAAAGATCGCTTGCCGGCAGAGACAACATAGCCGCTTCGCTGGGCGCTTCGGCGTCGCCTTCAAGCAGTGCGGAGTGGCCCGCATAGCTGAGATGGAGGACGAGCGAGTCGTTGTTGCTGGCAGAATCGCCAGGCTGATAGCCGGGTGCGGGTGCGAGGACGGTTATGGCGACATCGCCGAAGGGCATCGTGTCTCCAGCGGAAAAGGAGCGGACCCGGATGCCGAGCGATGCAGCCTCGCTGAGCAGTTGCTGATAGGCGGGGATAGGCGGATTGTGGCCAACCCAGAGTTCACGCGGACGGAAATTGCGCAGGACGGCCGACATGCCACCCATGTGATCGCTATGGGCGTGCGTGAGGGCAACGATGTCCAGACGACGAAGGTGGCGGCTCCAGAGATAGGGCGACACGACATCTTCGCCGATGTCGAAATTACCCGGATGTGTCGAGCCTCCCGCGGGTCCTCCAGCATCGACCAGCATGGTGCGGCCGTTGGGGGAGACGACAAAGAGGGAATCGCCTTGGCCGACATCGATGGCGCTGACCTCGAGCTCACCGGCGCGTCGCGTCATGCTGTGCGGAGCAAGGATGCAGATGGTGGCTGCGACGAGCGCGGCTGCGCCCATCGGCAGCGCGAGGCGGATGCGTGCGCGGACCATCCATACGGCAAATGCGAGCAGAGTAAGAGACGCGAGAGTGGCGGCGATAGTTGGACCGGGCAGACGCCACTCGCTCATGCGCCACGCACTCGAGATGTAGACGACGATAAGCACCGTGTGCAGCAGGCCGGCGGTGACGGCAGCGGGAAGCCACGCGATGTGCGGTGATGCCAGGAGCGCGAGCATGGTGATCAGCGCGGCCGGGAGCAGCAGCGTCAGGACGGGGACGATGAGGATGTTGACGAAGAGTCCGGATGTCGTGACGCGGTGGAAGTAGGTAGCCATGGGCAGCGCCATGACGAACTCGATGGAAGCAGATACTAGGCAGAGGTCGAAGAAGAGAAGTGCCCACCGGATGGCAAGGGCAAGCGCATTTTGCGCACGGCGCGTGCGGCGTGGACGGTGGCTGATGAGCGGCTCAAGATGTTCGCCAAGCAGGCGGAGCGTGACGCGAAACTGAGCGAGACGCGGCTCGAATGCGGTGTCCATACCGATAGCGTTGATGAAGCGTGAGGCGACGAGGAAAGGGGCGCTGGTACGCTCCATGACGGGGATGGCGATGCCGGCGACGGCAATCACGGTAAGCAGCGTCATCTCGAGGCCTGCATCGAAGAGCGCATGTGGATCAAGGATGAGCAGGCAAAGGGCGGCAAAGCCAAGGCTGTTCAGGCGGCCACGGTCGCGATAGAGAAGGCGGCCGATGAGGTAGAGCGCCAGCATGGCGAAGGCGCGCTGCACGGGCTGACCAAATCCGGTGATCAGAGCATAAGCCAGAGACGATGAGAGGGTGATGGCAGTGAGCGGAACGCGGGCGATGCGGAGCCAGTGGCCGATGCCGAAGACGAAGGCAGCGAAGATGCCGAGGTGCAGACCGGAGACGACAAGCAGGTGGAAGGAACCGGTGCGCTCGAATGGAGTGCGCAGTCCGCTGCCGAGATAGGAGCGATCGCCGGTGACCATGGCGGAGAGCATCGCAGCGTCCTCGTGGCTAAGAGTGAGCCACGTGGGCAGCGCGCGCGGAAGGGGCATATCTGCGAATTGGACGAGACGGTCGCTGGCGGCGGTCTGAAGTGTGTGTTGCAGGCAGGAAAAACTTCGCTGATCTCTGTGCGCGTCAACACGCACCTTCTCCGCCTTGGTTGAGCCGATGACGCCTATGCCCTGGCTGAGCAGCCAGGAGGGGCTGTCCCAGACGCCGGGATCGCGATAGCGCTCGGGCGGCTTGATTGTCGCTGTAACGGTGACGAGATCGCCGCAGCCGAGCGGCGTCATCATCGCGTCCGCGGGCGCATAGAGCGAAAGGCGCAGGCCTCCTGCGACTGGCTGCAGCGGATCACCGGGCTCCGCGGCGGAGCGGACGCGCAGATCGATGGACTGCATCTGTTCGGTGACCTGTTCGCTCGAAAATGGACGGAAGGAGACGATGCGGCGAATAGCGCCGGCGCGCTCGATGGTGCCGGTGAGCGTAATGGGCGTGTTCTGGGCGAGCTGGCGAAGCTCGGACTGCGGCGCGGGACTAGGCTGCATCTCCGCCGCGAAGCCGCCGAGAAGCAACCATGTAGCAGCGATTGGCCACAGCGCTATGCGAGGACGCCAGCGGGTGGCTGCGGCGGCGAGCAGGGCCTCAAGGATCATCGCGATGGCGAGCCACGCCGGTGTGAACCAATAGCGGCTGGCAATGAGGATGCCGGCCGCGAAGGCCACGGCGGCGAAGAGGAGCGGGGCGCGCGTGAAACGCATTGGATCGTGCTCGATGGCGCCGATGTTGCCTTTGGCGAGGAGCTCTCTTGAGGAATGGCCCCGTGCCGGTCGCTGCGATGGTGAAGGGGGAGGCGCGACGATGGTGGCCATAAATCCAGGAGCCCTGAGCCGTGCCACCGGTCTTTTACGTCCGCTCGAGGGTGACTACGGTCTCCAGATGGAATGTCTGTGGAAACAGGTCTATCAGGGTGACGGCGAGGGGTCGATACCCGGATGGTTGCAGCGTGCGGAGGTCGCGGGCGAGGGTGGAGGGGTCGCAGGAGACGTAGACGATCTGGCGCGGCCGAACTGCGGAGAGGCGTTGGCAGACCTCGGCGCCCAGGCCGGCGCGCGGCGGGTCGACCACAACGAGGTCGGGAGCGGGAGCGGGAGGCGATTGGAGGAAGCGCAATGTGTCCTTCGTGATGCGTTTGTGTCCGGACCCGTGAAGATTGCGGGCGAGATCCGTGGTGGATGCGGGTGAAGACTCGACAGCGATCACCTGTTCAAAGCGCTGCGCGAGAGCCTGAGCGAAGAGGCCGACGCCGGCATAGAGATCCCACGCAACGTTGCCATTCCGTTGAGCGACAACCTCTTCGAGCAGCATCGGTATCAGGTACCGGTTCACCTGGAAGAAGGCGCCGGCGCTGACTTGGTAACGCAGTGGGCCCACGGCGTACTCAAGTGATGGCTTGCCCCATGACGCCGAGGATTGCGGACGACCGCCGGGATCGAGGAAAAAGGTGCGAACGCCCTGGAGCACGGGGAGTGCCGGTAGAAGCGCGTCCGCAACAGATCGAGGAAGCTGCTCCGGTACCTTGCGTAAACGGGTGGAGAGCGAGACAAGCAATGCGGACTCATCGGCTGCGGTGAAGAACTCGACTTCCGATACGCTCTGCGAAAGGGAGGGCTGCTTCTGAAGAAGCTGATTAAAGGCGGCGATGGCGGCTTGCAGGAGAGGCGCGGCGACGGGACAGTGGGTGACGGAGAGGTCGCGATGAGAGGCTGCTTCGCGGTAGCTGAGGGCGGTCTTCGTGACATGCAGGCGGATGCGATTTCGGTAGGCCCAAGGATCGGCTGAGAGGACGCGGACGTCGCCGGGGAGGGAAACATGGGCGCGCTCAAGCGTTTCGATGAGGATGCTGCGCTTCATCGCGAGCTGGGTGGCGTAGTCGGCGTGCTGGTAGTGACAGCCGCCGCAGCGGCCGTAGTATTCGCAGCCGGGAGTGATGCGAGCGGGCGAGGGTTCGAGTATGGAATCGAGCCTGGCTTTGATGTAACTGCGACGGTCGCTGGCGATTGTGGCTTCGACCAATTCGCCGGGCAGCGTAAGAGGGACGAAGACCGCTTTGCCAGCGAGATCCGGCGGCCCGTCGGCAGGCACGCGGGCCAGCGATGCGCCGCCGTAGACCGCTTTTTCCATACTCAGCTTCATGCTACTCGCCCTGTTGCATATAGAAGAGACTGATGCGCGGCAGGTCGTAGCGCTCGAGCAGGCGCCGGCGCAGGAACTGTTGCTCTATCTGACGAATCTGCACCGTCTGCATGCGACTGCGATAGGGCGCAAGCTCGCGCGCGGCCTGCTCACGCATCTGCTCCAGCTCATTTGCGGGCGTGTGGGTAAGCAGCAGCGCGAAGAGCTTTTCTTCCAGTGCGCTCAGGTGGCGCTCCATTTCTTCATGGTGGAGCGGCTGTTGGGCGAGCTGTTCGAGGCGCTCGGCGATTTCCTGGAGCGCCGGGACGACGGAGGCATTGCGGTTGATGGTGGCCGCTGCGGCACGCAGGTGATGCGCGATGCGGTCATGCTCAAGGCCAGCGGCTTCCGTCTGCACTGGCGAAGCGCCGACGGCGGCCTCCTGCATGGCTTCGACAGCTTCCATGACGGCCTGCGCGCACCAGGCGAGGCCGTTGACCTTGCGCATGCGGGCCTTCGTCTTGCGCGCTTCGTACTTGTCGAAAGCGGTATCGATGCCGCGCAGCACGGCAGCCAGCGGCACTCCGGCTTCGCGCCACGTGTCGATTAGAGCCCAATCCACCGTGGAGAGCAGCAGGATGGAGCCACGGCGGCGCTGAAAGTGCTCCTCGATTTCCGTGAAGTAGTTTATGTAGTTCTGCACTTAAGTCGTGATGCCTGGTGGCGGTGCGCCGCGCGAGCGCAAGCTGCGGTTGCGTTCGTAGAGCAGGCGCAGGCCGTCGAGGGTCAGCATGTCGTCGATGGCAGTGATGTACTTCGAATCTTCGTGCAGCATGTGGGCGAGGCCGCCGGTGGCGATCACTTTTGGAGTTGTGCTGGTCCCATTTGGCTGGCTGGCTTCAATTTCGGCGAGCATACGCTCCAGGATCCCGTCGACAAGGCCGATGTACCCGTAGAAAAGGCCGCTCTGCAGATGCGCGATGGTGTTGGTGCCGATGACGCGTGCGGGACGCTTGATGTCAACCCGGGCGAGCTTGGCTGCGCGCGAGAAAAGAGCATCCGCGGAGATACCGAGGCCGGGAGCGATGACGCCGCCAATGTATTCGCCGCGCGCGGAGATGACGTCAAAGGTCGTGGCGGTGCCAAAGTCCACGACGATAATTGGGCCGCCATAGCGCGCGAAGGCGGCGACGCCGTTGACGATGCGATCGGCGCCGAGCTCTGCCGGATTGTCGACGAGCAGCGGCATGCCGGTCTTGATGCCGGGCTCGACGAAGATGGGGCGCAGACCGAAGTAGCGCTCGCAAAGGCGGCGCAGGGTGGTGTCGAGCGGCGGAACGACTGACGAAACGACGATGGCGGATATCTTCGAGACGTCGATCTGGCGCATCGCGAAGAGGTTCATGAACAGCACGCCGTACTCATCAGAGGTCTGATTTTTGTGCGTGGTGATGCGCCAGTCGGCGACGAGATCGGGCGAATCGTGATTGTAGAGCCCAAGGACGGTGTTGGAGTTCCCGACATCGATGGCCAATAGCATGGCTAGCGCGCTCCTTCCCGCACGCCACCGGAGAGCACTGTGCGGATGCCCTGTGCGGTACGGACGCGAAGAAAGCCGCGGCTGTCCAGGCCATCCGTGACGCCGGAAAAGGTATCAGCTTCGGCGACGCTTACCGATTTTCCCTGGATCCACGTGGAGCCGGCCGCCAACCGGTTGCGGATGTCTTCGGTTGCCATCGCCAGGTTTTCCGGTGAGGTCAGGCGTTCCATCTCATCATGGAGGCGACGCAGAAGCGCGACCAGCAAATCCTGGCGCGACCAGTCCTGACCGGTCTCGATTTTGAGCGAGGTGGCAAGAGATGCCAGCTCCGGCGGGAACGATGGCTGATGGACGTTGAGACCGATGCCGATAACGGCATGGCGCACGCGGGTGACTTCGGCGTTGAGCTCGGTGAGGATGCCACCCATCTTGCGGCCGGAGAGTAGCAGATCGTTGGGCCAGCGGATATCGGGTGCAAGCGAGGTGACGTCACGGACGGCGGCCTGCACAGCGAGCCCGGCAGCGAGTGACAGCCAGAGGATGTCTGCCGGCGCGATCTTCGGCCGCAGCAGGATGCTGACATAAAGACCGGATCCGGCAGCGGAGTGCCAATCGTGTGCGCCTCGGCCTCGGCCTTGGGTCTGCTCATCGGCAAGATAGATGGTGCCGCTCTCCTGCCCCTGCTCGGCCTCGCGCATGGCGAGTGTGTTGGTGGAGTCGATGGTGGGGAAGTGGCGGACCTTCCCGGCGAATGGAGTGCCGCCAAGCTCCCGATGGAGCGTGTCGAGCTCGAAGGCGTCAGTGATCGGGGAGGCGGTCAGGTTCATGGATCAGCTCACTGCCTTCAGCTTTCTGCCACGATGCGCATGCTTAGGTCGACCGCGCTCGCGGAGTGGGTCAACGCCCCCGAGGAGATGAAGTCGACGCCAGCCTCTGCGTATTTGCGGATGGTATCCAGTTGAATGCCGCCAGAGGCTTCAACGGGAATCTTCCGGCCATCGGAGTGAATGAGTTTGACGGACGCTGCGACTTCGGCCGGTGTCATGTTGTCGAGCAGGATAGCCTCGGCGCCCCCTTCGATGGCCTGCTCGAGCTCTTGGCGATTGCGCACTTCCACCTGCACGCGCTGGCCGGTTTTGCGCGCGGCCAAGGCGGCTGCGAGCACCTTCGGAATGCCGCCGCCAAGCGCAATGTGGTTGTTCTTGATGAGAATGCTGTCGGAGAGATCGAGACGGTGGTTCTCGCCGCCACCGCAGGAGACGGCGTACTTATCCAGCAGGCGCAGGCCGGGGACGGTCTTGCGGGTATCCAGAACTTTCGCTTTGGTGCCCTGCACCTGGTCGACATAACGACGGGTGATCGTCGCGATGCCACTCATTCTCTGCATCAAATTGAGGATCACGCGTTCGCAGGAGAGGAGCACGTGAGCGGTGGAACGCATGACGGCAATCGATTGTCCACGCTTGACGCGCACCCCATCGAAGATCTCCGGATGATGTACGACCTCATACCGAACCGGATTCGCACGGCCGGATGCCTGGCTGAGGCGCGAGTAAATCTCCAGGAAGCGAGGAATGCAGCCAAGACCGGAGACCACACAGTCTTCTTTGGCGATGATGATGCCCGAAGCGCGCAGCTTGGGGTCAATGGTGTAGGCGGTTGTGATGTCCTTGAGCGCCTGGTCTTCCAGTAGGGCATGTTCCAGGATGGCCTCGACTCGCTTACTCTTCCAATCCATACGCTCCTTCATAATACGCCGTGACGGAGTGGGCCTTGAGCCGGGCTTCATGAAGTGCGGGGTAGGATAAACGGATGTCTTTTCGAGGAGTTGTTCTATTGGTCGCCGCTGCGATGCCGCTGGCATCACAGGCACAGACGCAGTCGCGGCAGGACGAGTGCTTGCTGACAAAACCCGGAGTATGCGCCCGGCACGTTCTCCAGGACGAAAAGGCTATCCTGACCAGCCCTTTGCATGTGAGGAAAAAGGACCTGCTATGGATTGCGCCCTTTGGCATTGCGACCGGCGTGGCCCTCCACTATGACGCGGACGCGCTGCGCGAGCTGGGTTATCACCCCAGTCAGCAGGATACTTTCGACACGATCTCGAATGTGGGCGCGGTATATGTGCCGATTGCGGCGATCGTCGGCGGGTATGCGGCGGGCGCATGGCGCAAGGACGATTACCTTCAACAGACCGCAGTGCTTTCCGCAGAGGCGATCCTTGACGCGCAGATCCTGAACCTGCCGTTGAAATATGCTCTCGATCGACAGACGCCGGACCAGGGCGATGGCACGGGACGGTTTTGGCCGCATGGCCCCAGTACATGGCCCGATGGCCAGTCGATGCCATCCGGACATTCGTTGACGGCGTGGAGCATAGCGCATGTGGTTGCCGCACGCTATCCGGGTTGGCGCGTGGCGCTGGTGTCGTACGGACTGGCGACAACCGTGAGTGCATCACGCGTGATGGCGCGGCAGCATTTTCCTTCGGATGTGGTGGTCGGCAGCACGCTGGGCTACCTGATCGGCGGGTACGTGGTGCACAAACGCGGCGAGCCGAGCAAGAGCTTCACCTTCTCCATGGTGGATACGCCGAACGGGCGGGGCATGCAGTTGTCCTACAACTTCAGCCACTAGCTCAAGCTGCGCTCATTCCGGCGGCAGGGAGTTAAGCGTTGCGCGGGTCCGCTCGATGAGCGTGGCCAACTCCGCGTTGCGGCGGCGAATGCCCTCGACCACCGGTGCGGGAGCCTTGGCGAGGAAGGATTCGTTCGTGAGTTGGCGGTCGCTGTTCTCTTTTTCCTTCTCGAGCTTCGAGAATTCTTTGGACAAGCGCTCACGCTCGGCCTTCGTATCGACCGCTTTCTCATAGACAACAGCGACATCGAAGGCGGGGGTGGCGCGGTGGGCAAGGCCTTCGGGCAGCTTCGGGACCACTTCGAGCGTAGTGACGCGCGCAAGGCGCTGGATGGTGGCGAGGTTCTGCTCGAAGACAGCGACATCGTCCGTGCGCAGCAGGATGGGGACCGATTCGCGTTCAGGCACCGCGGCGTCTTTGCGCGCGGAGCGCACGGAGACGATGAGGGATTGCAGCTGTGCCATCTCGGCTTCGGCCTTCGCATCAATTTCCTTCTGCGTAGACACCGGATAGGGCATCAGCGCGATCGAG
>DASZGZ010000367.1:0-4485 GCA_035938355.1 Acidobacteriaceae bacterium | reverse complement strand
CAACCGGTGAAAGACCACGACGAACGATGGAGGTTGCAGCCTTGCCGAAGTTGGAGAGCCGCAGCGCAGCCGCGCGTTGCAGCACGGGTGACGCCGCGGGATGCAGGTGTTCTGAGACGTATGTGCCGGATCCGCGACGGCCGGTGATGAAGCCCTCTGCCATGAGTTGGTCGTACGCCTGCACCACCACCGTTCGAGAAATAGAATTCTCCTCAGCAAGTTCACGCGTGGAAGGCAGCGGTTCGCCCGGCCTCAGCACGCGTTCCATGATGCCCTGACGAATCCATTGATAAACCTGACGCGAGAGAGAGGGGGCGCCGCGCTTAAGTGGTATTAACATGGCGACATAAAGTGGACCTTTCAAAATACCAAATGATGGTTGAGCATTGGATGCATGATGAAACAGGCGGGCAATCTTTTCGCAATCGCGGCACTTCTGCTGCCGGCGGCAGCGGGAAGATGGTACTGGCACCAGTCTGGCGGCATGGTGGCAGCGCAGGTTACGCATGCCGATGGACAACACGATGGACAGCACGACTTCGATTTCTACGTAGGCAAATGGCGCCTTCATAACCGCCGTCTGGTGCACCCTCTCACTGGATCGAAGGAGTGGGTGGAGTTCAGTGGCACCTCCGTGGCTCGGAAGCTGTGGGATGGACGCGCAAATGTGGATGAGTTCGAGGCAGATAGTCCGTCTGGCCATATCGAGGGAATGACAGTCCGGCTTTACAATGCGGACACGCACGAATGGAGCATTTACTGGGCGAACGGCAAGGCCGGCGCCTTCTCCGTGCCGGCGACTGTCGGCCACTTCACGAATGGACGCGGTGAATTCTACGATCACGAGAAGATTGGCGGAAGGCCGGTATTCGTGCGGTTCATCTGGCAGGTGCAGTCACCCACGCAATGCCACTGGGAGCAAGCCTTCTCCACGGATGAAGGCAAGACCTGGGAGACCAATTGGACTATAGATTCGACACAAGTGGAGGCTTCCGCCCTTTGACGGACCGCACAACCGTACGCCGGCTTCCGCAGCGCGGCGCTTATGACTCGACAACCATCCGAGCAATTCTTGATGCCGGATTTCTCGCACACGTGGGCTTCTGCGTGGACGGCCAGCCATTCGTCATACCCACGCTGTATGGGCGCGTTCGCGATGCCGCAGAACCGGACCGGCTATATCTCCACGGTTCGGCCGCCAGCCGCATGCTCCGTGAGCTCGCGACTGGCGTACCTGCCTGCGTCACGGTCACGCACGTAGACGGAATCGTGCTTGCGCGGTCCGCATTTCATCACTCCATGAACTACCGCTCGGTAGTCGCCTTCGGGACGGCACGCAAAATCGACGACATCCAGGGCAAGGCGGAGGCGCTGCACGTGATCTCCGACCACCTGATCGCAGGCCGATGGGAAGAGGTGCGCAGCCCCACCGCGAAGGAGTTGAAGGCCACTTCTGTGCTGGAGTTCACCATCGAAGAGGCGTCGGCGAAGATCCGTTCCGGCCCGCCGATGGATGACGAGGAAGACTACTCGCTGCCGGTCTGGGCGGGCGTCGTGCCCCTTCATCTGCGGGCGGCCGTTCCGCTGCAGGACCCGAGGCTCGCGAACGGCATGCCCATGCCTGCGTATGTACGCAGGTTCCACGCAAACGGCGAAGAAAGTTAAGGGCCGCTCACGCGTGAGCCACTTCACGGGTAAGCGTATCGAAGTTTCCATTTTCATTCGTTGAATGCGGCGGCCGATGGGCACGCCGAAAAATCCGGCAATCCAACTGCGATGTCGGCCACCTCGCATTATGCTGGGTGGCGGATGAATCGACGAACTTTCCTCGCCTCAACAGGCGTATTGCTGGCAGACCAGATACTCTCGCAGACCTCTCCGGCGTGGGCCGCAGAGAAACGACGCACGCACTACGCGCTGCGCATCGAGCCATGCAAGCTTGAAATTGCGCCAGGCATCGTGATCGACACCATCGGTTACAACGGGCAGGTGCCCGGCCCTCTTCTGCGCCTGCGCGAGGGTATCCCGATCAGCATTGACGTGGTGAACCAGAGTGCCAGGGCAGAGATCGTCCACTGGCACGGCCTGGCCACCGACTCGCTGAATGACGGCGCAATGGAAGAGGGCTCGCCGATGATTCCCGCCGGCGGGACGCTGCGCTATCACCTCACACCGCGGCCCACTGGGACTCGCTGGTATCACACGCATGCCACCGCCGGAGCGGATCTTACCGCCGGTGGATACACCGGCCAATTCGGCTTTCTTCTCGTGGAGGGCGGGCATGATCCCGGTCGCTACGATCAGGAAGTCTTTCTGGCTATCCATCACTGGGAACCATCGTTCGTCCCCATGGTGGAAACGATGCGGGAGGTGTCCGCGAACGCGCCTCTTACTTCAGGTTCTGACGTCGGGTACAAATACGCGACGATCAACCAATACATGCTTGGCGCGGGAGAACCGATCCGGGTGAAGCGGGGCCAACGCCTGCTGATGCATCTGCTAAACGCCAGCGGCACAGAGAACGTTGTTCTTGCATTGCCCGGCCACACCTTTCGGGTCATCGCGATGGATGGCAACCCTGTGCCCAATCCGGTGGCAGTGGAGGTCCTATCGATAGCCGTAGCCGAGCGAGTCGACGCCATCGTTGAAATGAACTCTCCCGGGGTGTGGGTTCTGGGGTCGACGCTTGCGAAAAGCCGCGCCATGGGTCTGGGCATCGTGGTCGAGTACGCTGGCGCCATCGGGACGGCAGTCTGGCGCGATCCCGCGCCGGCGGAATGGGACTACTCACTCTTCGCCGATCCGACAAAGGCCTTTGAGCCGGATGAGACTTTCACTCTTACCTTTCGCGACATAGGACCGATGAATGGATCCCGATTCGATAGCTGGACCATCAACAACCAGTCGTGGCCGAAGATTGATCCGCTTCACCTCCGCCAAGGACGCCGTTACCGGATGATCTTTCGCAACGGTAGTGGGGATCAGCACTCGATGCATCTTCACCGCCACACATTTGAGGTCACACGCGTGGGCACAAAGGAGTTCAGCGGACTGCGCAAGGATGTTGTCAACGTGATGCCGCTCGACTCCGTCGCCGTCGATTTCGTAGCAGACAGTCCTGGCGACACACTGCTGCACTGCCATCAGGCGTTGCATATGGATTTCGGATTCATGCAGCTCATGAAATATGCGGGCTGACATGAGAGGGACCTGGAGATCGAGGAAGAGAAGCCGGTGGTTGCTTTGGCCAACGATGATTTGCGCGGTTGCGTGGGCTGGCGGAACGCGACACTCGATCGGCACACAGTCCCGTAGCCGAGAAACGATAGCGCCGGCACGAGATTGGCCCGTCTATGGCGGTCAAAAGGCCGACGATCATTACTCGCCGCTCGCGCAGATCAATCGAGACAATGTCGGCAAGCTGGCAGTCTCCTGGACCTATGAGACCGGCGAGAAGGGCGCTGGCCTGCAGACGAGCCCGCTGATTGTTGGACGAACACTGTATGCGTATACGCCCACGCAGAAGGTCATCGCGCTCGACGCTGCAACGGGAAAGCTGCTCTGGCGTTTCGACTCAGGCGTGGCTGGCACGCAGCCGGTACGGGGCCTAAGCTGGTGGACGGACAGTTCTAAAAATGGTTCGGGAAGCCGGCTCTTCGCCGGCATTGCAAATTTTCTCTACGCACTCGACCCACGCGATGGCAAACCAATCCCGAGCTTCGGAGAAAACGGCCGCATCGACCTTCGCAAAAATCTTCGCGGGGATTATCGCGAACAATCGATCGCACTGACCACGCCGGGCATCGTTTACAAGGACCTGATCATCGTGGGCGGACGCAATCCGGAAACCCATCCCGCACCCCCCGGGGACATTCGCGCGTTCGATGTTCATAGTGGCGCGCTACGCTGGAGTTTCCACACCATCCCGCATCCGGGCGAGGATGGGTACGAGACCTGGCCTAAAGACGCGTGGCTTCATTCCGGCGCAGCGAACAACTGGACCGGTATGGCGCTCGATGAGAAGCGCGGCATTCTTTATGCACCCACTGGCTCGGCTGTCTCGGATTTCTACGGCGCGGACCGGAGTGGCCAGGATCTATTTGCGGATACTTTGCTTGCTCTCGATGCCTCAACCGGCAAGCGCATCTGGTCATTCCAGGGGGTGCACCACGACATCTGGGATCGGGATTTTCCTTCTCCGCCATCACTACTCACAGTGACGAGTAACGGCAAACGCATCGACGCGGTCGCGCAGGCCACCAAGCAGGGCTATCTTTATCTCTTCGATCGCGTCAACGGGCGGCCGCTGTACCCCATCGTGGAGCAGGCGGTTCTCTCGAGCAATGTGCCGGGCGAGAAAAGCTGGCCCACACAACCTGTTCCGCTTTGGCCTGCGCCTTTTGCACGGCAATACCTGAGCGGCGAGATGCTGACAAATCGCACGCCCGCTGCACACGCCTTTGCAGAAGAGAAATTCCACAGTTT
>DASZGZ010000366.1:0-2687 GCA_035938355.1 Acidobacteriaceae bacterium | reverse complement strand
TTACGCTTTCGAGTTTTGAGCCCTCATATTCTTAAGCACACCTCTCTTTCAGAAGCCGATCAGCGCACAACTCTTCGTGGGCTCCTCGCTCACAGCAGCGGTGTTGCTATGCGTCTGTGCCACGGGTGGAATGGGTACTGGCTGGCCCGACAAGAAGGCTTTGACTGATGCGGCAATGATCTGTGCACCGGGGTCATCGAAGATCTTGCGATGATCGCCGGGCAGCAGGGTCATGTCAGACTTTTCTGTCAACACGTGCGACCAACCCATGTCGCTGGGAAGAAATTTGCCAGTTGGCTGCTCTGAACTGCGGAAGAGAAGCGCGGCGCCCGGCCATGGACGCGCCTGATATTTAAGGCTCGCTGCGAACTGAACCTGGTCGACCAGCGTGGTGTCACCGTCAGCGACGACCTGTGTCGGCACGCGACGCAGGAACGGTATGGAACCCATCTGGCGGATGATGGCAGCCCGGCACAGACGATAACGTTCCCGGAAGAAATCAGCCTGCTCACGGAAAGGCACCGCCAACAAGGTGCGACGGTGGAGATTGAAGCGAGCCCAGTAATAGTTCGTTTTTGCGACGAGCTTACGGCCGATGGGCAGGTCTCTCCAGTAGCCGGGCGCCCACGCGTCGACGATGAGCAGCATCTCAACGGTTTCTCCGAGAGCGCGCAGTTGCTGGGCGATTTCATATGCTACCCAGGCCGCGGCACACCAGCCACCGATACGGTAGGGGCCGTGTGGACGGAATTCGCGGATGATTTTCACGTAAAAGCGGGCGAAGTCTTCGAAGGTTTCTGCGCCCTTTAGATCTATATCTTCAATCTGCACGGTGAAGACGGGCTGGTCGGAGCCGAGACATTCTGCGACGCGACGGAAAACCATGCTCTGAGAGATGAGGAAGAGCGGCGGTTGTGTGCCTGCTGCCTGAAGCGGGATGAGTCTGGGATTGAATGAGGCGGGAGCCTCGTCGGTGCAGGTCAACCTGGCGGTGAGCGAAGCGATGGTCGGCGCGGCAAAGAGATCTGCGGCGTAAATGCGGTAGCCGAGCTGTTTCTGGCACAGAGCCTGCAAACGCGCGAGGGTGAGAGAGTGACCTCCCATGTCGAAGAAGTTTGCGTGAATGCTGATGGGGCTGCGGCGAAACACCTGCTGCCACAGATTCGTCATTGCGGCTTCGTGTTCATTTCGCGGGAGGACGGCAGGGCCTTCGGCCGTACTCTCCGTGGCGTGATCTTGCGCGTGAGGGGTTTCGATTCCGAGCGCGCGTCTGGAGATGGGCAGTAAGGTAGCGGCGCGTTGTGCGGCGGCGGACTCCTCAGAAGTGGCGAACGAGATCTCGCTGACGGGCGTGTCCAGATGAAAGAGCGCTTCGGAGAGCAGCCGCTCGTAGTGGCGCAAGGCCGCCTCTATGGTCGCTTTGGAATAGAGATCAGCGTCGTACTGGAGTTCTGCCGCGATGCCCTCGCCCTGCCGCTCGATGATGGCGAGCTGCCACTCGAATCCAGCGCCTGTGACGGCTGTTGGAAGCGGGTTGAAGCGGATGCCCTCCATCTCAGTCTTTTGGACGAACGCTTTTTGATAGAAGAAGCAGAGTTGATTGAGCGCGTGACGGCCGCGGACCGTGCCCAGGGCGACGGAGTCTGCGGATTTTTCAAACGGCAATGGATTATCGAAAGCGTCCATCGCGACGTGATGCAACGAATGGATGCATTGGCGGACCGACCACTCAGGCTGAAGCCGTGTGCGCAACAAGACCGGGACCGAAAATGGTCCGAGTACGTTTTCCGTTTCTTCGGTGCGGCTGGCGAGCGGCGTGCTGAAAGTGATGTCGGTCTCACGCGAATAGCGGAAGAGGAGAGCCAGAAACATTGCGCCGTAAATGACGAAGGGTGTGGTCTCAAGCTCGCGTGCGAGCAGGCGCACCGAAGATGCCAGGCTGGCATCGAGGGTGGCGATCTCCACTGCGCCGTTTGCCTGTGACGTGGGCTGCGAGTCCTTGTCGGCAGGCAAGTCAAGCGCGGTCAATTTGCCGGACAGATTCTTTCTCCAGAACTCGGCGCGCTGATCGACAGCGGCGCTTTGAAGCCAGAGCTGTTCACTAACCGAATAGTCGCCATACTGCACATGCAGCTCGGGAAGATCAGGGCGGTCACCGTGCAGCAGCGCGGTATAGATCTTTTGGAATTCCGTCTGCAGGATGCCGCTGGACCAACCATCGACCAGCAGATGGGCCATCGTCATTGCGAGTATCCATTGGTTCCCGCCGAGATCTGCGACGAAGACGCGGAAGAGCGGCCCTGTCGCAAGATCGAAATGCCAATCGTTCTCGCGAAGCAGGGAGATGCGAAGCTGTTCGTCGCGCTCGGCCGGCGGCAGTGATGACAGGTCGAGATATTCGAAGCTGGGAGGCAGGGTCGGTTCATGCACGCGCTGACGAAGTTGATCGTCGACCATGACGAAGGTCGTGCGCAGAACTTCATGGCGGCGGACCAGGGTGTCGACAGCCTCAGTGACGTGACCCAGCTGTAGTTCGCCTTCGACTGCCATGCGGATGCGCAGATGGAATGTGCTTCCGCCCGGGTCGCTGTGATCGAGCCAGTAGTAGCGCGCCTGCGCTTCGCTGGCGGGAAAATCCACGAAGGCCGGTACCTGATCCGTTTGAGGCGTACTGGCTTGAAGTGTGG
>DASZGZ010000365.1:0-3856 GCA_035938355.1 Acidobacteriaceae bacterium | reverse complement strand
CCGGCTCCCCGCAGGCCCAAACGGGTCCGCAACAAACCGCTCCGCCGTCAGCCCCGCACGATCCAGATACCCCCGCGCCAGCCCCGCTCCCGATATGTAAAGCTCCCCCGAAACCCCCACAGGAACAGGCTGCAAGCCACCATCCAAAACGTAAATCCGGTAATTCGACAGCGGACGACCAATCGGAATCCTTTGTGCATCACAGGCTGACGCAATATGCCAAGTCGCATCGGCAGCGACTTCAGACGAACCATACAAATTTACAAAGCAACAATCGGGACATGCGTCCATAAGGCGCTGAAGCAAATCACTACTCAAAACTTCTCCGCTTAGAGTCCAGGTCGAGAGGCTCCCTAGGCGGCGCATCGCATCACGCTCACTCGCGAGCGTGGCTGCCAAAGAGGGCACCATGATCAAGCGCGTTATCTGCGCACTTTCGATGATTGCAGTTAGCTGCTCCGGATCCCTGCTGGTGGCATCGGGAACAATCACCAGGGGAGCGTCCATGCACAGCGGACCAAGAGTCTCGAATACGGAGTCGACAAAGCCTATCGATGTCTTTTGACAGCAAGTATCGTTGTGAACGAACGGCCTAATCCTGGTCTGTGCGATGATCCGGTTTGCAATGCCATCATGAGTGCCCACGACTCCCTTCGGCGTTCCGGCGGAGCCTGAGGTGTAGATGACGTAGGCGGGGTGTTGCGGGTCGAGGGCGATGGCGGGGGCGATGGCGGGCTCCCCCGCGATGGCGGCGGCATCGGCATCGAGGCGCACGATGCTTTGCACCATGCTCGCCGCCGGCGCGGCAAGCCGCTCCATGAGCGCGTCCTGCGTGACCAGCACTTGCGCGCGGGCATCGGCGAGCATGAAAGCCAGGCGCGGCTGCGGGTAGTGCGGGTCGAGCGGCAGATAGGCGCCGCCCGCCTTGAGGATGCCGAGGAGCCCCACGATCATGTCGAGCGAGCGCGACAGGCACAGCCCCACCACAACCTCGGGGCCGACGCCGAAGCTGCGCAGATGATGCGCCAGCTGGTTGGCGCGCGCATCAAGCTGCCCATAGGTGAGGTTGTGGTCCTCGAACACCACGGCGATGGCGTCGGGCGTACACGCAACCTGGGCCTCGAACAGCTCCGGCAAAGTGGCGGACGGAACCGGCCACGCCGTGTCGTTCCACACCTGTAGGATAGTGTCGCGCTCCGCGGGCGCGAGAATGTCGAGCCGCCCAATCGCACGCTCGGGCTGCGCAACCGCCGCCTCCAGCAGGCGAATGAACCGCCCCGCCAGAGCCTCCACGCTGGCGCGATCAAACAGGTCGGGTCGATAGTCGAGCCGCAGCCGCAGCCGCTCTCCCGGGATCGCCATCAGGGCCAGCGGATAGTGCGTCGCATCATGCCCGCTGACGCTTACGAGCCGTAGGCCGCCAGCGTCCGCCGATGGGCTGCTGCTGTTGTCCAGCGGGTAATTCTCGAACACCACCAGAGTATCGAACAGCTCGCCCAAGCCGACTACGTTTTGAATCTCCGCGAGACCGAGATGCTGGTGGGTGGTCAGCTTTGACTGATTGTCCTGCACTTCTCTGAGCAGATCGAGCAGCGGCTTTGCCGGCGGCAGCTTCACCCGCAGCGGCAGCGTATTGATGAATAGCCCCACCATCCGCTCGATGCCGGCAATCTCCGGCGGGCGGCCCGCCACCGTGACACCGAAGACCACGTCGTCGCGGCCGAGCAGCCGGCCCAGCACAATAGCCCAGGCGGCTTGCATCACGGTGTTGAGGGTAACGCCCGCTCGGCGCCCCTGCGCGCCCAGCGCCGCGGTCAGCGGCTCGCTCAGCACCAGCTTGATCTGCTGGGGTGCAAGCGGCGCACTCGCACCTTCATGCCGTGCCACACGGGTGGCCTCTTGCAGCCCGGCCAAAGCCTCCCGCCAGCCCGAAATTGCTGCCGCGGGATCCTGCGCCGCGATCCAGGCAAGATAATCACGATAGGGCGTCACCCGCGGCAGCACCGCAGCATTGCCCCTGTGCGTATAAAGCGTGAGCAGTTCCTGCACCATGATAGGCGCCGACCAGCCATCCATCAGGATGTGATGGAGGGTGAGCACAAGCCGATGTTCCTCGCCGCAAAGCCGGATCAGCGTAAAGCGCAGCAGCGGCGGCGAGGCGAGATCGAAGCGCGCGGCACGATCCTGCACCAGGATGTCGGCCAGGCGCTCCTCGCATTCGGCTGCATCGAGCAATGAGAGATCGAGGCTGCGCCAAGGCGGCCTCACCCCGGCCGCGATGATCTGAACCGGCCGGATCAGGTTCGCATGCTCAAAGCCGGCGCGCAGGCTCGCATGGCGCTCCAGCAGGGCCTGCACCGCCGTTTCCAATGCGGCACCGTCGAGCGCCCCCTCCAACGCGAGCACCAGTTGCACCGTGTAGACGTCCGGCGCCTGCACATCATAAAGTGAATGGAATAGCAGTCCCTCCTGCAATGCAGACAGCGGCAGCAGGTCCTCCATCTGCGGGTACTTGTTCTCCAGACGCTCGATCTCGGCTTGCGAGAGTGCCAGCAACGGCAGATCGCAGGGGCTGCGCCCACCGGCACCGGGCTGCTCGGCATGGCGCACCAGCGCCTCCAGCGCCCGAAACCAGCCGTGCGCCAGATCGCGGGCCTCCTCATCCGAGAACAGAGCAGTCGCCCACGACCACGTGGCCGCCAGAGTTGGGCCATCCGCCTCATCGATAGTGAGCGCATTGACTTCGATGCAATGGGCGAGCGGCATGGCGGCATCGCCGCAGCCGAGCTTCACCGTTTCAGCAGCAGCCCAGTCCGCCGACCCGGCTGCCGGGAAACGCCCGAGATAGTTGAACCCGATCTGCGGCGTGGGAAGGCAGGCAAGTTGCAATGCCGTCTGCGCATTGAGGTAACGCAGCAGTCCATAGCCAAGTCCATTGTCCGCCACCGCGTGCAGCTGTTCCTTGATGATCTTGAGCGCTCGCCCGAACGCCGGACCGCCCGCCAGGGCCTCCGCAAGATCGATCGCGCCGGGATCAAGCCGCACCGGGAACAGGCTCGTGAACCAGCCGAGCGTACGCGAGAGGTCCACATCCGCAAAAATCTCCTCGCGGCCATGACCCTCAAGATCAATCAGCACCGCACTACCGGCGCCACGACCATGCCGCCGGCACCAGTCTGCGACAGCCAGCACCAGGCCGGTCAGCAGGACATCATTGATGCCGCCATGAAACGCCGCCGGCACGCGCGTCAGCAACACCCCGGTGGTCGCAGCCGGCAGCGTGAGCGTGAGCCGTTCGGCACTCCCGCTGACATCGCGCACTGGATCGAGCGCGCCCGCAACCAACGAAAGAACCGGCTCGCTCAACATCCCGGTCCAGAACCCAACTTCTGCAACACGTTCTGCGTCCTGCGCCTCCGCCGCAAGCCGATGTGCCCAACGACGGAACGACGTGCCCCGCGGCGCGAGTGCGGCGCTCTCCCCGCGCGCAATCGCCGTCCAGACGGCAGCAAGATCCGGCAGCAGGATGCGCCACGAGACCCCGTCTATCGCAAGGTGATGGATCGTCAGCAGCAGCTGCCCGGCCCGCTGCGGTCCAGTATCAAACCACACTACCTGCATCATCACTCCGGCCGCCGGAGCAAGCCGTGCTTCGGCCGCTAGCGCCTGTTGCGCAATGCAGGCCTGCCTCGCATCCTCATCGAGGTCGCAGACATCGATGCGACGAACCCAGCTCTTCGCGTCGATCATGCCGGCAGGCGGAATCTCAAGAGAGAAGTCGGCACCGTGCGCAGGAGCAATTAGGCGTAGCCGCAACACATCGTGATGATCGAGCACCGCCTGCAGGGCAGCAATC
>DASZGZ010000364.1:0-11227 GCA_035938355.1 Acidobacteriaceae bacterium | reverse complement strand
AAACTTCCCGGCGCGCTGGCGAGTGCTGACCGCAATTGGCTCTCAGACTCGCTTGGTTCCGTCACTTTGCTAGTCCCGCCTGAAGCGCGTGCCGCGGCACCCTGCGGTTGGAGCGCGGCAGTTTCACGCGCGAGATCTTCGCTGGTTCGCAGGATGGAGTCCGAACCATGGCCGCCGACTGCCGTCCAGTCTGTAACTCCTGCGACTGTGAAATTCGGCGTGTCGGAAAAACCCATCGGCTGGTCCGAAGAGGGAGATGAGACGGCTGACTTGTTCGGTTGTCCGTCTGCGGTGCTTCCGAAGGTCAGGTCGACCTGCTTCCGGTCGCCTTCGGACAACGCCACGATGACAGTGACGGGACTGCCCGCGCCGGATTTCTCCCCGGTTAGTGTGTAGCTGCCGGCCGGCAGACCCGAAAACTCGAATGCTCCCGCGGGATTCGTCTTCGTTTCAGAGGGAGTTTGTGCGTTTGCAGCCTTGAGCCGTACCGACGCATCGGCGACGAACTTACCCGCCAAGTCAGTGACGCTGCCCCGGATTGTGGCTCCCGTCGAGCGTTGCGGGGGCGCCTGCTGCGCAGTTGCGGAGAGGGCCGTGATGTTGAGCAACGTCGCTAGGGCGATGAGCGTGCTCCACAGACAGCGGCGCGCGCTTCTGATCTGAGCGAAGAAGTACGGCTTGTGCGGATTATTCACGATGAGATGGGGTCTGTTATCTGCCGATTCTACCCGGGCGACCACTCGGCTTACTGCTGCCAAGAAAGCGCTTGCATGTATGCTGGAGGCCGATTGCCCCGGCTCGTTTCGGGCAGCTAAGGAGATTGCATGGACCGGAGAGGTTTCATCAAGGCCAGCGGCGCGTTGATTGCTGGAGCCACATTCGGGCCGGGTGCGTTCGGCGCAGAGCCTGACGCGCCGGCTGGAGCGGAGGCGGGTGGGCGGATGGTGCTGCCGATGAACCGTGGCTGGCTCTACAGCCGCACCGCTGAAGATGGCGCGACGGGGCGCGACTTCAATGATGCACAGTTCGACCATGTTGTGGTGCCGCACACGAACATCAAGCTGCCCTGGCACGGCTTTACCGAGCGGGACTACACATTCATTTCCACCTACCGCAGGCATTTCAAGCTGCCACAATCCGCAACGGGGCGACGCGTCTTCGTCGACTTCGAAGGCGTGATGACTGCGTCCACCGTTTGGCTGAATGGGCAGCGGCTGGGCGAGTACAAGGGCGGCTATACACCATTTTCGTTTGAACTGACGCCGCACCTGGATGCAAGTGGAGACAACGTGCTGGCGGTGCAGGTGGATTCTACGGAGCGCTCAGATATCCCGCCCTTCGGATACGAGGTGGACTACCTCACCTTTGGCGGCATTTACCGCGAGGTTGCGTTGCGCGTGGTGCCGGCCACCTTCATCGAGAATGTGTTTGCCGCGCCGAAGAACGTGATGACGCAGCCGGCGGTCGATGTAAAGTGCTATATCGAGCATCCGGCCAACGCCAGCAAAGAACATTACTCGCTGACAGCGGAAGTGCTGGACGGCGATCGCGTGCTGGGAAAGGCGACACAAGAAATTCCTGCCGCAAGCCTGGAACAGGCCGATCTCCCGCATACCGTGGAGATCGGGCAGTTGGAGAAGGTCGAGCTATGGGACCTGAATCATCCGCAGCTCTATCATGTACGCGTGCGACTGATGCGCGGCCACCAGGTAGTGGATGAGCAGGTGCGGCGCATCGGCTTTCGCGAAGCGACCTTCACAGACCAGGGCTTCTCTCTCAACGGTAAGATCGTGAAGCTACGCGGCCTCGACCGTCACCAGACATTTCCGTATGTCGGGCAGGCGATGCCGGGTCGCGTGCAGCGCCGCGATGCGGACATCCTGCGCACGAACTTCCACTGCAACATCGTACGCACCTCACACTATCCGCAGTCGCGGCACTTTCTGGATCGCTGCGACGAAATCGGACTGCTGGTACTCGAAGAGATTCCGGGCTGGCAGCATATCGGCGACAAGGCGTGGCAGGACATCTCAGTCGACAATGTGAGCCGCATGATTCGCCGCGACTGGAATCATCCATCCATCGTGCTGTGGGGCGTGCGCATCAACGAATCGCGGGACAACCACGATTTCTACACGCGCACGAACGCGATGGCGCATCAGCTTGATCCGACGAGGCAGACGGGTGGCATCCGTTACTTCCAGGAGTCAGAGTTCCTGGAAGACGTCTTCACCATGAATGATTTCGGCTGGCCGCTGAAGAAGCCGAATCATCCGCGCTATCTGAACACCGAGTTTGTGGGGCACACTTATCCCTGCAAGACATTCGACAGCATGGAGCGTCTGCGCGAACACACGATCCGGCATGCGCGCGTGCATGACACGCTTGCGTCCGATCCGCAGTACGCAGGCGGGATCGGCTGGTGCGCCTTCGACTACAACACGCACGCGAACTTCGGTTCCGGCGACCGCATCTGCTACCACGGTGTGGCGGACATCTTCCGCGAGCCGAAGCCTGCGGCCTTCTTCTACAAATCGCAATGCGATCCGGCGGAGGAGATCGTGCTCGAGCCGGCGTTTCACTGGGCGCGCAACGATGAGTCCGTGGGCTTTACAAAGGGGCTCATCTGCTCGAACTGCGATCACGTGAAAATCTACACCCTGACGGACTCAGGCGAACATCTTCTCGCCGAAGCCGATCCCGATCGCGCGCAGTTTCCGCATCTGAAGTACGCGCCGTTCGACGTGGACTTTGGCGAAAAGATCCGCGAGAACTGGGGCGACCTGCGCATCGACGGCTACATCGCGGGCAGGCAGGTGATCTCGAAGCGCTACTCCGGCGATGGTGTAGACCACGAGTTCGTGATGCAGCCGGACGACACGGAGCTGGTAGCCGACGGGGCCGACACGACGCGCGTCCTGTTGCGGATGAACGATGCGCATGGCGCGATCCGGCCGTTTGCGAGCGACGGGATTGTGCTGGAGTTGGAGGGGCCGGGGGTACTGATCGGGGATAACCCCGCCACCCTGATTGGCGGCGCGGTGGCGGTGTGGGTGCGGGCGGGTGAGCAGCCTGGTTCGGTGACGCTGCGCGCGAAGCATCCGCGTCACGGGACGAAGGAAGTGCAGTTCACGCTGAAGCAGGCCGAGGCCGAACAGGTCTAGAGGAACCGAGGCGAACGAATCAGGCGCGGACGCTCGCTTCGGCGTCCGCTGCGGTCGGATAGTTCTTCAGGATGAGGTGCACCTTCGTCATCTGGAGCAGCGCGTGGATGCGCTCGTTGACACCGGCGAGCAGCAGTCTGCGGCCATTCTTCTCGGCAGAGACATAGCAGTTCATGAGCAGGCCGAGACCGGCCGAATCCATGTAGGGCGACTCGGTCAGGTCAATGATGAGCACAGCGGGCTTGTGCTGTGATAGTTCCCGCTGGAAGTCGAAGCTGTTCTGCAGAGTGAGCGGACCATTGAGCGCAAGGATGGTGACGCCCTCGCCATTTCCTGATGCCGTCGTCACGGTCAGTGGTTCATCGCGCATGGCGTTGAGTGTAAGGAGCGGCTTGTTACGAGGCGATGAATTCCTGATGCCTCAAAGGCGTCACCGTTGTAGCCGGGCGAGGTCGGCGGGGGTGTCGATGTCCACCTCGCCCCCGGCCAGGGGGATGAGGTGGAGCGAGCCGGCATGGCTGGCGAGCAGTGGACCGGCACCCCGGTCGCCGCGTAGCTGGCGCAGCTCCGCGAAGTGGGTGTCGGCGAAGAGGGCGGGAACGCCTCCCGTGCCGGCATAGCTGGACGCGACAATGCTGCTGCCTGTGCTGCGCCACGCCGCGACGAGCGACTCGAGGTGCGCGGCAGTGACGGAGGGTTGATCACAGACGGTAATAACGGCTGCGTCGCAGTCGTCTGCGCTGTCGAGGCCGGCGATCAGCGAGCTGGCCATGCCGGATGCGGCGGCGGGGTTCTCGACCACGCGCAGTGGCAGGCCGGCCAGCAGCAGGCGATGTTCGGCAGCGCGTAGCCCGAGCACGACGATCGGCATGGCGAAGCCGGCATCGAAGAGCAGGCGTGCTGCGCGGGTGAGCATGGGGACGCCGGAGATGAGCGTGGACTGCTTATCTGCGCCGAGACGTTGGCTGCTGCCGGCGGCGAGCAGGATGCCGGCCACGCCGGCAGTTGCGCTGTGGGCGGTCATCCCGCCACAGTAGCAGGCCGCGTGTTGCCGTGAGTAGACTATTGGTATGCAGGAGTATGCCCGCATGATGGCTGCGTGGAAGGGTGCGGTCGGCGAGTGCGTCCTGGTGACGGTGGTGGGCACGCGTGGCTCGTCGTACCGCTCGCCAGGTGCGCGGATGCTGATACTGCCGGATGGCTCGCGCATTGGCGCAGTGAGTGGAGGCTGCCTGGAAGGCGAACTCTGCCGGCGCGCGCACTGGTGGACCTCCGAATCACCCGCGGTGCTCAAGACCTTCGATACGTCCACGCAGGAAGACAACGAGGGCTTCGGGCTGGGCTGCGGCGGCGGGATCGACCTGCTGCTGGAGCGGCTTGACCGCGGCGCTACCGCTACCCATCCGCTGCTGGCGCAGGCATATGTAACCGAGAGCCGCGAGGCCGGCGCGCTGGCCGTGGTGCTGGACGCAACGGCAGGTTCCGGTCTGCGCGTGGGAGAACGGTTTGCGCAGGAGAATGCGCGGGAATATCCGGAGATTGGTCAGCTGCTGCGGCGGTGCGTCGCGACTGGCTATTCGTTTGCTGCGGAGTTACGTGAAGGTGCGCTGGCGGGTTGCCGGTTGTTCTTCGAGTCGCTGACGCCCCCGGTGCAGCTGCTGGTCTGCGGCGCGGGGACGGATGCCGAGCCGGTGGTAGTGCAGGCTGCGGCGCTGGGCTGGAGCGTTGTGGTGCTGGACCAGCGTGCGGACTTTGCGCGGGCTACGCGCTTCCCGAAGGCGGGAGGTGTGATCGTGGCGAGGGATGCCGCGGCACTTGACGGTGTGCGGCTCGATGCGCGAACGGCCGCGATTGTGATGAGCCACAGCTTTGCGCAGGACACCTTCTTTCTTGAATGGCTGCTGGCGCAGCCGCTCGGGTACCTGGGGGTGCTGGGCTCGCGGCGGCGGACACTCGACCTTCTGGCGCGGTTGGGTCACGATGCCATGCCGGCGGAAGTGCATGCGCCGGCCGGGCTCGATATCGGGGCGGAGACGCCGGAGCAGATCGCGCTTTCGATCCTGAGCGAAGTGCAGGCGACGTTTGCCAGGCGGCCGGGCGGTGCACTACGCGAGCGCGCTGGCAGCATCCATGCACGTGAACTACACGGGCGCGAGTTGCGCGAAGGCGACCGCGATCAGCAATTCCCGGTACGCGATTGCGGGCTCGCCTAAAGGGCCGTCTACCCAGTACCGTTACCCTGACCCCCTCCCCCCTCCGGCGCGGGAGGGCGGCTTGTAACTCCTTTTGGAGCAGCAAGTTAGAGGCCCTTCCGCGGGCTAAAATCCTCCAAACAAAAGGCTTATCGCTAAATTCGTCCTACGAAAGGACTTAGAGGGGGCGATCCGGACCGGTGGGCGGGTCCGTGTGAGTTTTTTCTTCTGCCCTATTTCAAGGTTAGCAAATCGGATCGGGTGAACCGGCAGGTTTCTGCGAGTCTGCTGCGCTCGGCTCCCGATTTGAGCTATTCGAAGTCATCGGCGATGGACGCTAGCTTGTTCAGAAGTGCAGAGGTGATCTGCTCCCATTCCGCGTCGAGGGACGAGGTGCAGCGCGGCTGGTGAGCGCGGCCGTACCAGTAGGCCGAGTTAGCGATATCGCTTTCCTTGCGATGGAGATAGGCGTGCACCCAGGCTGCATCCGATGACTCTTCGGTTTGGGCGATTTCATGCGCCTGGTTCCAGTCGCCCTTGGCGTCCCACCAGAGGGCGGCGAGCAGCGGCGGCAGCGCTGCTGGCGGCTGCGGCTGAGAGAGCGAAGCGCGGAGTTGTTCTAGCGTCATGCAGAGGATTGTAATTTTGGCTTTAGCTTCGGACGCTCTTCATGGCTTCTTTGGGAACTCATCTCTAAATGCCTCTGGTCGACGAAGGTTGGCAGAATCACTTCCGTATTGCCGACAAACCGTCCACAATCCGATAATGCCGCGCTTGAGCAGAGAGAAAGCGGATTCGATACCGTTCGTGGTGATGTCGCCATCAACATAAATTCCGCCGCCGTGGCAGATGCTCCCATAACGCGCGCGCCGAGAGGATGACGGAGAAGAGCGCGGTCACGCCGAGCGCGAGGAGTGTCCAGATAAAGAAGAAGGCTCCGCTGGACTTGGCGATCGCTCCGCCGACTCCCGCTCCCTTCATGTGGATGACGGGGACGACCAACCCAAGGAGCGACCCGAGGAGGGTGATGACGTACCCCGATCGCCTTTCGGCTAGCACCAGCGTTCCGTACAGCCAGACGACCAGGATTGGCACCGCAATGAGGTCTAAAAGCGTTCCTGGCTCCATCCCGCGGACGATGTCGTCCGTCAGGTGAAACGTCATGAAGAGGATCGAGAGCACAGACGCGACGACTAACAGGATGTGGTGTTTCATTGGATATTCTCTTTGTTAGATTGGAGTGCCCTGGTCTTGTATTCCGCGTCCCGGGTTCCCGACGACACGCTCCGAACTAACTACTGGCTTCACCCCTGACCAGCTCCACGCCTGCCAGATGATGACCGAGGTGCATACAGTTTCGATCGTCGCGAAGAACAAGTACTCAGGAAGAGCGGGCGTCCGGGCACCGACAAGAGGCGGAACGAAGGTCAAAAAACCGTTTATAAGGGTCAAAATGGCACCCGTGATGATATTCGCCAGCCGGTTCGCTCTAAACGGAAGTAGTCGACACGCCACAATCATGGCGATGGGTATTTCCATCAAGACCGCTGAACCCAGCAGAGCCCACGGTGGGAGATGTGGTGCGTCGGCTAGATTTGGCGAGCCGACAATAGCAAACAGGGCAACAACGTCCGCATACAGGTAGTTCAATAACGCGAAGATCCACAATAAGGACAACCGCTCCTTTGTGTCGTGCATGTCAACCTCCTACGAGTCTGCCTTCCATGCAGACTCGAGTTCGACCGCTGGATGGGAAGATACCGGGGGCGTGTCTGATTCCCTGGAAACAAACCATCCCAACTGCGCTAGGACGGGGCACCCGGCGCCTGAGAAGGCATTTGGCTGGACGGCGGCGAGGTTCTTTCGCAGCCGCACCATGAACAGAACCGCTGCTCCGCTGCGATGGCGTTGCCGCATTTCGGACACGGTGAGGCGAGCGGCCGACGCAACGCGAAGTAGAAGAGAAATCCAAGAAGATTCGGGACCATGAGCGCGATCAGCGTCCAGAGCACGGCCGGCATGGCACGGCGGCGTGCGTCTGCGTAGACGTAGCCGAGGCACAGAAGCCAAATGGCGCCCAGAGAGCCGGCGAGCAGGCCCATGCCCATGCCGGCAAGACCGCCGAGCGCGCCGACGACACGGCACCCGTGAATGTGTTGTCCCTGGGTGATGCCGACGACAACTCCGATGAGCACGGCACAGCAGACGACTGCGCAGGCGGCAATGCGCATCGCTTTCGGCACGACACTCAAAAACTGATGAGCTTTCACAGGACACTTCCTTTCGCGCTCGTCGATCGGGCCCCGAGCAGGAGCAGCACCGGCAGGACGAGGGAGAAGCACAACGAGGGGAGAACCCACAGGGCGACGACGCCGGTCTGCATTTGAGCGGGCTCAAGGTGGAGCAGAGCGGCGAGCGGACTGCCCATGTGCCATGCGCCGAAGGAGCCGACAATGGTGAGCAGAAGAGCAATGACGCTGATCTGGACGATGCGCCGGCGCCCGGGCTGCGCGGCCTGCAGTTGCTGTGCGCGGAGGTCAAGCGACGCATGGACCTTCGCCTGAAGGCCGGGGTCTGCCGCGAAGGAAAAACCACTGAGGCTGACGATGGCGCGGCGACTGTCGCTCGCGTACTTCTGGCACTCGGCACACGCGAGGAGGTGCTTGCGGAGTTCCTGCTGCTCCTGAGGCGAAGCCTCGCCCATAAGCGATTTGTCGATGATCTGGCGCATTGCCTGATGCGGATCCGATTGGTGAAGATCAGCCTGCATGCTCGTCGTCCTCCATTTGCGCTCGCAGGGTTGCGAGGCCGCGGTAGATGCGTGAAGAAACCGTGGTGAGGGGTACGCCCATGACGGCGGCCATCTCCTGTAGCGACAGCTCTTCCTGACAGCGAAGCACGAGTGCTTCGCGATAGATGGGTTCCAGAGTGTCGAGCGTGTGCGCGATGCGGTGCGCTTCTTCCGTGCGCGCCGCTAACTCGAAAGGCGACGGAGCGCTGGAGATGAGCGATGGCGGCTCGCGATGCTGTTCCTGTTGGTCGTCAGAATCCGGATTGGAATCCAGACTGAAGATGCGGCGCTTGCGCAGGTGGTCGATGGTGAGATTGCGCGCGATGGCGAAGAGCCAGGGCTCGAAGCGGGAGCGGCCGTCGTAGGAGCGGCCTCGCTCCAGCACGCGCAGCCAGGTCTCCTGCACCAGGTCGTCGACGAAATCGCGCCGCCCGAGCAGATAGATGAGGTAGCGGACAAGACGAAACTGATACTGCTCGACCAGGTCGTGCAGCAGGGCGATGTCTCGCTGACGAAGACCGCGTGCGATCCGCTGCGTATCGGTAGTCAAGGCCTCCGCCAATGTCTCGTCGCATTCAAGCATACGAGGGGTATACGGGGGAGGCGGCCGGAATTACGCATGGATTCGAACTAATTCGCGGAACTAGCGGCGATCGCCGCCGCGCCACGTCGCTTCATTCGTTTTACGTACCAGAATGTCCAGAGGGCCAGACCACTCATCATGCCGTAACCCACAATGGGGCTCACAACGAGATAGTGCCGAATTGACAGGGAGAAGACGAGCAGGCAGGCCACGCCGGTTTGGGCGAGCAGTCCAAATCCCCACACGAGAGTCATGACGGTCATGCCGCGGCGAAAATGCTGTTTATTACGGAGAGATTCGAATCGTTCGGCCTCAGCTTTGGATTGCCGCAGTTTGCTGGCGCGGGCGAGTTGATAGATCAGCGGTCGCCCGATTGCCGCCGAGCCTACAAAGATGATGCCGGTCAAGCCGGTGACGAGATTTTCGCGCAATTGCAGGAAGCGAACGGAGCCTCCGCCGAGGAAAGCGAGCAGGGAGAGGACAATGCCAGCGAGCACAAGGATGGACACGGCATCGATGCGTCGCTTGCGTGCGAACTCAATCCCGCTCCAGAGGATGGGGGGCAGAGATGCAGCCAACAGGGCGCGGACCTGACCCTGACTCGCCTCAGCCTTGACGTAAATCACATACGGAAGGGCAATGTTGACGAGAAGCTCGATGGCGATGTTGCCAACCGCCTTAGGGCTGATCGTCATTCCCGGATCTCCCTTGGAGCTTTGCCTGCAAATGATGCCGACGTTTGGATTCAGCAGTCAACATCGCATACGTGCTGACGCGTGTGTTGGTTCCCCGCTGACTAGCAAACGAACCCACCCTAGCTGCGCTAGGATGGGGCACCCGGCGATTTTAGAAACGAGGGAGAAATGAATTTACGAATCCTTTCGGCGGCAATCGGGGCGGTGGCAACGGGGGTGATGTTGTTGCTCGTCCCGGCGGCGCACGCACAACAAAGCCATTGGGCGTCGGCCGATGACAAGACTGCGAAATACATCACCGACATGGAACGCAAGTGGGCTGAGGGAGTGTGCGTTGATAATGGCGTCGTCGCCGGCCTGCTTGCAGACGATTTCCAAGGCACGTCAACGAAAGGTGCGCGTTTTAGTAAAGCCGATGAACTGAAGGACGAGAAGGGCGCGCGCACCGCTCATGATTGCGGACTCGATGATGCCAAAGTGCACTTTTTCGGTGACAGTGTCGCCGTTGTCTATGGCCGCGAACATGCTGTCGGCAAGGACAGCTCCCAACCGAGCGCAAAGGTGTGCCAGGTTTGGACCGATACCTGGCTGAAACGCGGCGGCAAATGGCAGATCATCGCGTCGCAGGATAATCGCGTGGAGTGCAAGTAGCTAGAGAATCTCTATGCCAGCCGTTCGGATATTTAACTCAGCTCCATTGCTTTGCTCTCCACAAGCCCTTTGGCCTTCGCAATAAAATCCACTAGCGGGATCGAGCCCTGGTCGCCTTTGCTTCTGACTCTTACGCTGACTGCGCCGGCTTCCTGCTCCTTGTCGCCGAAGACGAGGAGGTAGGGGATCTTCTGCATGGTTAAGTCGCGGATTTTGGCGTTCATCTTTTCGTTGCGGCTGTCCATCTCTACGCGGAGGCTGGCGGCTTTCAATTGCTGCTGGAGTTGTTTGCCATAGTCGTTGTGACGTTCTGCGATGGGGACGAGGCCGACCTGCACGGGGGCGAGCCAGAGGGGGAAGGCGCCGGCGTAGTGCTCGATGAGGTAGGAGACCATGCGCTCCATGGTGCTGATGATGGCGCGATGGATCATGACGGGGCGGTGCTGTTTGCCGTCGGCTGCGGTGTAGACGAGGCCGAACTGGTTGGGCAGGTGGAAATCGACCTGGATGGTGGAGTAGGTCTCCTCGTGGCCCATGACATCGGCGAGCTGGATGTCGAGCTTGGGGCCGTAGAAGGCGGCGTCGCCGCGGCTCTCGCGATACGGTAGCCCAAGTGAGTCGAGGGCCTCGCGGAGGACGCGCTCGCCGAGCTCCCACATCTCGTCGTTGTCGACGTACTTCTCCTTGTTTGCAGGATCGCGCAGGGAGAGGCGATAGCTGTAGCGCGTGATGCCGAGATCGCGATAGGTGCGCTCGACCAGCCGCATCACGTTGGAGAACTCTTCTTTGATCTGATCCGGGGTGCAGAAGATGTGCGCGTCGTTCAGGGTCATGCAGCGGACGCGGCTTAGGCCGCTCAGTGCTCCGGAGCGCTCGTAGCGATACATGGTGCCGAGCTCGGCGAGGCGAAGCGGCAGATCGCGATAGCTGTGGAGCTTCGACTCATAGATCAGGATGTGATGCGGGCAGTTCATGGGGCGGAGGACGAGCTGCTCGGTCTTCAGATCCATGGGCGGAAACATGTCTTCGTGGTAGTGCGCCCAGTGGCCGGAACGGACATAGAGATCGACCTTGGCGAGTGCGGGCGAGTAGACGTGATCGTAGCCGTCTTCGCGCTCGAGCTGGAGGATGTACTCCTCGAGCAGGCGGCG
>DASZGZ010000363.1:0-9486 GCA_035938355.1 Acidobacteriaceae bacterium | reverse complement strand
AACTTCATGGTGGTCTGTGTCTGGGCCGACGGAGTGATGCCCTCCGGGAGCGAGACTGTGTACACGCGGATGACGCTGGCCTTCCAGGCGCCATGCTTGTTTTTGTCAGCTGCGGCGATGGTGACCTGCGAGCTGAGCCCGCCGTTTGCGTTGGGCGCCCAACTGAGGGATGTGCTGGGTACGGCAAAGCGCACGGTGACGTGGGGTGCCGGGGATTTGACGAATCTGGTGAAGCTAATGGGGATGGATATGCCGTTGAATGGGATCGGCGTGAGCAGCGAGCCCGCCAATTCCTGGAGTTCGCGTTTTGCATCGACGGTCTGGTTGTCCGGCAGGGCGTAGTAGCCGTCGCGGGTTTGTATTTTGAGATCCGGCCGGTTGATGACGGTGATCCTGATCTTGCGGAATTCCCCGTGAAAGTCCTTGTTGGCAGGTGAATACGCGAGTGTGTAGTAGGTATTGCCATCGGTAAGGCTGGTGGCAATCTCGCGGTCGACGTCATTCCGCCCGTAAAAGACATGTCCGCCGGTTTGGGTTGCCAGGGTCTGGATGGCCAGGTTGCCGAAGGCCGCGTCGTTCGCATGGCTGAGACCGTTGAGATACGCCGTATAGGCCAGGTTGTTGCTAGCGAAGGTGGCGACGGGATTGGCCTGAACGCCGCGAGGGTCGACGCTGTAGATGCTGATGCGTGCCTTCAAGAGCTGATCGGAGAGACGCCGGATGGAATCGAACAACTGCTTCTGGCCATCCGCGTCCCACTGCAACGCGGAGAGGATGGGTAGCCCGGGGCTGATCCATACGATGTTCTTGTGACCCGGTGTGCCGGTCGAGGCAATGGCGATTTGCTGGAGCGCCGTCATGGAGAGGTTGATGCGGTCCAGCGCCAGATAGAAATTCAGACGCAATCGCCAGGACAGGATGGGGCGATAGGAGCGAAATGCCGCGTCAATGGCCGCGGAATCGCGTGTGTATGGCTGGAGAACACGCAGGCCATTATTGGTGAGCAAGTAGAGCGCGGTGGGCTGCTGCAGCTTGGTGCCGTCGTGCCGCAAGAGGCGATCGACGGAGTACTGGGCATAGACCATGTCCTGAAAATGCGTGTTCAACTCATCGATCAACAGGATGGTGTGCGGCGTGGCATCTTCAGCCGACGTGCCGGCAGTGACGGCATCGAAGGATTGAATCGCCTGTGGCGTGTTGTCTTCGCGGATCGCGAAGTCGTTGCGCGTGAGGCCGGTGACGACGTTGCCCTTCTTATCCGTGACGACGGCGTCCAAGACGACGTTGCGCGTGGTGGCATTGAAGACCGGGGCTGCGTAGCCAGGAGATGAGGATTGCTGCGAAGATGCTGAGGAGGGTGCTGGTTGTGTTGGGGATTGGGCGAAAAGCGCGAAGGCCGTGAGGGGCAGAAAGAAAACGTACAGGAGACGCATGGTGCCTCCAAATCGTTACCAGCCGGCGGCTACATCGTGGCAGCACGCCAAGGCATGGGCAACACTCTGAGACGCCCGTGCGGGCGGGAAAGTCGCAATGGATTTGAAAAGACGAGCCGGAATGGGAATGGACCGGCCAGGTTCCGGGAAGAAAAAGGTGACAGCAAAGGGACCGCAGGCGACGCGACCCTATTTCGCGCCGGAGGGGTTACGTTTTCTGCGTGGCCTGGCGCGTAACAACAACCGGGACTGGTTCAACGAGCGCAAGCCGGTGTATGAGGCCGAGCTGAAGCGGCCGATGCTGGCGGTGATCGACGCGGTGACCGGCGCGATGATGGACTTTGCGCCGGGGCATGTGCGCGCGCCGGAGTCGATCATGATGCGGATCTACCGCGACACGCGCTTCTCCAAGGAGAAGCTGCCTTACAAGACCCATGTTTCCGCGTGGTGGGTGCATGACGGGCTCCAGAAGACCTCTGGCGCCGGGTTTTATCTGCACGTTTCCGGCAAACAGGTGGAGATTGCGGCCGGCGCCTTCATGCCGGATGCGGAGCAGCTGCTTGCTATTCGCCGCTATTTGATGGAGCATCACCATGAGTATCAAAAGCTCGCGCAGGCGCGTGGCTTGCGGCGTCTATTGAAAGATGAGGAGAGCGGCGTGCCGCTGAGCCGGTCGCCGAAGGGGTTTCCGGCGGAGCATCCTGCGGCTGCACTCTACCGGCAAAAACGGTGGGGGTTCAGCGCATCGCTCGAACTGGAGATGGCGATGAAGCCGGAGTTTGCGAAGATGGTGGCGGATTATTTTCGCGCTGCGGCGCCGCTGGTTGCGCTGCTGAACCGGCCACTGCTGGCGGCGACAGTGAAGCCGAGACGGCCGCTGTTTTGACGGTGCGGACTCGCCGGAAGCCTTGCAAATTGCCGCAAAAGTTGTAGAAAACCACCGAAAACCGGGAAAAACCCACAAAAACACGAAGAAAACTGTGGAAATGCCTGATTTGCCGTTGACAAGAAGCGGTAAAAGGCCGCATGGTGATCCTCGGTAGGAGTTGCGGGAACCCGCATAAACACTGGCGAATCGCACAAGCGGATCGCCGGGGCCAGGGCCAGAGATGGCGCCTGGCACGCGGGTGCGGAGCTTCCCCCAAAGGCGTTCTTCCTGGCGAAATGGCGGGAAGGCCGCTACCAACGAGACCTAGGAGGAATTTCAATGGCAGCAGGACTGACCAAGACTCAGCTGGTTCGGCAGATGGCCGAAAAGCTTGAATTGACCAACAAACAGGTAGGCGGCTTCTTCGATCTGCTGACGGAAACAGCAGTGAAGGAGACCAAGAAGAACGGTGTATTCGTGATCCCGGGACTGGGCCGGCTGGTGAAGGCAGAGCGCAAGGCGCGCATGGGCCGCAATCCGCAGACGGGCGAGGCGATCAAGATCAAGGCAAAGACCGTGGTGAAGTTCCGCGTGGCGAAGTCGGCGAAGGATTCGATCGCGCCGCCGAAGAAGTAACAGCGGGAGTCGAGATTCCGGATACGGTTCGCCGCTGGCGCCGAAATCCGGTGAGTACTTTGTAGCGTCTCTCGGTTTTAAAGGGACGCTCGATGGCGTGGCTCACAAGGCCACGCCATCTTTTATGGGCTCGTGTTTTTTACCGGTCGGCCTTCTTGCCGACGTTCGAGTCGTACTCGGGATGCTTGCTCAGAAATTCTGCGGCAAGCGGACAGATCACATCCACGAGAAGGTGATTTTGCTTCGCGTATTCGAATGCGGACTGGGCTAGTTCCGAAGCGACACCCTTACCTCGCATGGCTGGCGGCACTTCGGTGTGCCAGATCGTCATCCAGCCCTGGCTATCTGTGTCGAATTCGAGGTACGCGACTTCCCCGCGTTCTTCGATTTCGAATCGGCTTCGTGTGACTTTGTCCTCTTTGCTCATGGTCCGACCGTTCTCAGTACTCGCAGGTGGCGATGGGCCCGAGTATAACGTCCACTTCAGCGCAGCGATCGCGCATCCGCAGTTGCGATGCGGTTTTCGCGCGATGGCATCACCGCGCGGGCGATGAGCGACGCGCCGAATGCGATCAAAAGCGTCTTGATGAGGAGTTGCGGGTTGTAGCGCCAGGCGAGCACTGCGAATCCGATGGCGTAGCCGAGAGGCCATAGCTCGCTGAGCGAAGCGATGAGCACGGAGACGGGCTGCAACGCGATCAAGCGCGCACGAAGAGCTACGATCAAAAGGAGCGCGCCGAGAAAGCCGACCGCCGTCCAGAGCGGCATGAGGATGGCGACCGAACAGCCGAAGAGAACTGTACCGGCTGCCCACAGCGCTGCGCTGCCACGCATGCGTGCGGCGATCGAAAGCAATGCGCCGAGCGCGGCGGCGACAAGTGCGCTAAACGTAACTGTAACAGTTGCAGATCCGAGATGGATGCCGTGACGCGATAACGTCACGGGAAGCGCCAGCCAGAGCATGGAAAAAGAGGAGGCTGCGGCGTCGGCGCTTCTGTCCCAGGGCGCCCACAAAAAAAGCGCGAAGAGGACCACGACGGCGAGATCGAAGACAATGGCCAGGCGGGCAGTTCGGGATAGAACGCGCGTCATGCCTCGCTCGTGATGTGGGTTGCCGTGATGCGCTCCATGAGCGAATCGAAGGCTTCGAGGTTGGTGTACTCGATGATGACCTTGCCTTTGCCGCCGCGGTCTTCGATGGCAACCTTGAGGCCGAGCGCGCGCTGCATCTGATCGCGGGCTTCGCGCACGTTGGGATCGAGTGGCTCTTTTGACTTCTCCTTCTTCTCCGCCTTCTCCGGGTTGAGCATGTTCTGCACGAAGCTCTCGGTCTGGCGCACGGACATGGAGAGGGCGAGCACCTTCTGCGCGGCCTTGAGGATGGAGTCGGGCGATTCAAGCGCGAGCAGGGTGCGAGCGTGACCGAACGAGAGCTCACCGGCTTCGACCTTGCCCTGGATCTCGGTTGGCAGCCGCAGCAGGCGGAGGAAGTTAGAGACGGAGGCGCGGTCCTTACCCGTGCGCTTGGCCATCTGCTCCTGGGTCATCTGGAACTCGCGGCCGAGCCGGTCGAAGGCGCGTGCCTGCTCCATGGGGTTGAGGTCGGCGCGCTGGAGATTTTCGATGATGGTCATCTCCATCGCCTGCTCGTCGGAAGCCTGTCGGACGACGGCGGGGATGGTAGCCTTGCCAGCCTTGCGCGAAGCCATGAGGCGGCGCTCGCCGGCGATGAGCTGGTAGCGACCATCGGCGATGGGACGAACCAGGATCGGCTGCACGACGCCGGTAGCGGCGATGGATGTTGCGAGCTCCTCAAGCGCAGCCTCGTCGAACTGGCTGCGGGTCTGGAATGGGTTGCGGTCGATCAAATCGACGGCGAGCTCCAAAGGTGTGCCGCTGGAGGATGCCTTGGGAGCGGCGGTTTCCGCGGCGGCGTTGATCTGGATCGGTTGCGGTGCTGCGCGGTGTGGGAGCAGGGCTTCGAGGCCCTTGCCGAGTGCGCGTCGTTTATCGGATGTGCTCATGGGTCCATCTCTCGGAAATACGTCTTTTCAGGCTTGCGTGTCGGTTAAGGGGATCGAAGGTCAGGAGACATAGGGCCAGAATCGCAACTTGCTATTTCTACGTGCTTTAGCGCTGTGTTCGCGTTGTTTGGCGGCGGGGCTGACGATCTTGTGGTTGGCGAGGAGCTCGTCGGCGAGGTCGCGGTATGCCTCGGAGCCGCGGGAGCGCATGTCGTAGAGCTGGACAGGTTTGCCGTGGCTGGGGGCCTCCGCGAGCCGGATGTTTCGGGGGATCGCGGTCTTGTACAGCTTGTCGCCAAAGAAGCCTTTGAGGTTTTCGGTGACCTGCTGGGCGAGGTTGGTGCGCTCGTCGTACATGGTGAGAACGACACCTTCGAGCTCCAGCTTGGGATTGAAGGCCTGTTGGACGCGTCCGATGGTGCCGAGGAGCTCGCTGACCCCTTCCAGGGCGAAGTACTCCGCCTGCATGGGAACGAGTAGGCGGTCCGCGGCCACAAGGGCGTTGAGCGTGAGCAGGTCGAGTGCGGGCGGGCAGTCGAGGATGATGAAGTCGTAGGCGATGCGGAGCTCTTTGATGGAGTCGCGAAGGCGGGTCTCGCGGTCTTTGCTGTCCACCAACTCGAGATTGGCCCCAATCAGATTGCGGCTGCCAGGGACGATCTTGAGTGTCTCGATGGGTGTGGGTTGGAGAAGCGTGTCCACGGTGGCGCTGCCTGTGATGAGGTCATAGACCGAGCCGTGGTCGCCATCGCGGGTTACACCGAGCCCGCTGGAGCTGTTGGCCTGGGGATCGCAGTCAATAAGGACGCATTGCAGTCCTTCGAGGGCGAGGGCAGCGCTGAGATTGATCGCGGTCGTGGTTTTGCCGACGCCACCTTTTTGGTTGGCGATAGCGAGGCAGATGGCTTCAGACATTGCTGACAACGCTACGGCGAAGCCGGCGGCGATGCAAACCGGTCAAATGGAGGGAGTTGTGGAAGACGCTGTGGAACGCCGGGACAGAGGCGGATGTTCCACGTGGAACACCAGAGGATCCATAGAGTTACGTGTTCCACGTGGAACGCTAGGGCCGTCGTCCAATGTGCAAAACGCGGTCTTTAGCGCCCGGTAAAGGCAGTGTTTTCCACTGCCAGCTGTCCAGCGTGGGACCAATGGGCGGATTTGATGTTCCAAGCAAGCAGAGTGCGCCCGCGGGGGCCACGAGGCCTGCGGCGACGGGAAGCATGCTGGCGCTCTTGTCCACGGCGCGCATCCAGACGGCGTCAAAACTGCCGGGGGCGAGGTTTTCGGCGCGCGAGGCATGGACGGACGCGCTAAGCGGAAGCGCTCGAAGCGCTTCCTGGAGAAATGCGGCCTTCTTTCGCTGAGACTCGCCGAGCGTCACGTGAATCTCCGGGCGGCAAAGCGCTATCGGGATGCCGGGAACGCCTGTGCCTGAGCCGAAATCGAGGGCTGTAGAGGCCTCGGGGTGGTTCGCCGCCGCGAAGACGCCCTCCATCAGGTGGCGCTCGATGAGCTCCGCCTCATCGCGGATGGCGGTCAGAGAGAGCCGGGTATTCCAATGCAGGAGGAGGTTGCCGTAGGCGGCGAGGCGATTCGCTACCGGAGCGGCGATGGTGGAAAGACCCCAGCGGGTGGCAGCCTCTTCCACCTGGGCAGCCGTGATCGGCATTATTCGCCGGCGCCGTTGTGCTGGGGCCTCCACACGGCCGCGGCCTCGACAAAGGCGCGAAACATCTCTCGGGAGAGCGGGCTGGAATCGACGGTGCGTTCGGGATGCCATTGGACGCCGAGTACAAAGGGCTTGCCCTGAGCAGAAGGCCCTGCCGCACCTTCAACCGCCTCGATGGTGCCGTCCTCCGGGCTGGTCGCCACGGGACGAAGCTGGTCGCCGATGCGGGAGACCGCCTGGTGGTGGCTGGAGTTCACCAGAACCGGGGACGAGGTAGGTTGTTGGGCAGCCTTGACGAGGTCGGCGAGCCGGCTGCCGGGGGTGACGGCCACCGGATGGGCTTCGGCAATGTGGCGGCCCGGCGTGTGGTTTACCGAGGTTTCCAGATGCTGGGCGAGGGAGCCGCCGCGCCACACGTTCATAGATTGCATGCCGTAGCAGATGCCGAAGACGGGCTTTTGAAGATTGAAGGCGTCCTGAAGCAGGAGCTCATCGGCGGCTTCACGAAGCGGATCGGCGGGGGCGGATCTGGGGTCGAGCGGTTCATTCCACTTCTCCGGATTGACGTCCGCGTGGCTGCCCGGCAGCAGAACGCCCTGTGCTCCGGCGATGAGCCGGGCCTGCTCCTCCTGACTGGCATGGAGAGGGACAGGAACGGGGATGCCGCCAGCCTGCTCGACTGCGGCGGCGTACTGCGGCCATCCACGCTGGTTGTACTCGGGGTCGTGGGAGGTGGGTTCGGGGATCAGGATGCGTGGCTTGGACATAGGCACTTCTCTTAGCGGGCTTGTGGCGCCGCGCGTAACTCTTCAATAGCTTGCCGCAATTCCGCAGTCAATGGCTCGGACTGGCGTGACGTGAGGCCGGCGGTGGGGATGGGGGCACCGATACGGAGCTCGAGCGGCCGCGGGCTGAAATGGCGAGTGTGGATGGGCAGCAGCTCATAGGTGCCGACCAGGGCCATAGGGATGATGGGCACGCCGGCGCGGATAGCCATGTACGCAGGGCCGCTCATGAATTGGCCCAGCTGACCGTCACGGGAGCGGCCACCTTCGGGAAAGACGAAGAGCGGCATGCCGGCCTTGAGCGCGCGGACGCCATTGGTCAAGCTGGCGATCGAGGCGCGTGGGTTGTCGACGGCAACGGGAATCTGGCCTGAGCGGTTGAGGTGCCAGCCGATGAAGGGGAGCTTCCAAAGGTCGCTGCGGGCGAGGATGCGGAATTGAAATGGCAACGCAGCGAAGATGGCCGGCGTGTCCATGTAGGAGAGGTGGTTGCAGGCGTAGACGGCGACAGGGTGGTTGTGGACGACGTCGAGGCCGGTGACGTGGATGGGTGAGCCGGCAACGGTGAGCGAGCACTTCGCCCATCTGCGCGCGATGCAATGCTGGCGGCGGCCATCCTTTTCTGTGAGAGACGCCAGAAGCGAGACAGTTCCAAAAGCGGCGGTGGCACCTAAGAAGAGCGGCGCCTGGACGAAGTTGGAGACCAGCGTCTCCTTGAGACCGATGTGGCGCGGCGGCGGAGCTAAGGCGGTTGCGGTCTCAGCCGGCATCGGAGGTCCATCCTTCGCCCATCAGTAGACCGCGGGCCTCGCCTACTAGATAGACCGATCCCGTAATGACAGCATCTTCGCTTTGGGGCAATGCCTGGAGCGCGGCGGCCAGGTTCGGCTGGAGCCCGGCGTTAGCACCGACAGATTGAGCAGCTGCCAGCAGACGGCTGCCGGACGCGGCTCGTGGTGAAGGCACCGGAACGAGAAGTACGCGCTCGAAGAGTGGAAAGAGAATCTGGGCGAGCTCTTCGACCGGCTTGTCGTCGAGACAGCCGAAGATGAGGTTGCGGGGCGAATGCTGTTCGGTGGCTAGTGCGGCGCGGAGGGTCCATGCGCCAGCGGGATTGTGGCCGACGTCGAGCAGGATGGAGCGGCTGTTGTGGCTGAGCTTTTCCAGGCGCGCAGGCCAGCGAGTCTGGCGGATACCGGCGGCGATAGAGGTTGCACTTATATCGTAACTGTAACGATTACGTAATTCGAGCGCGGCCATGATGGCGAGCGCGATGTTGCGCTGCTGATGCTGTCCGGCGAGTGGCGAGTCGACCTCGATGTGCAGGCGCTGCTCTTTACCGGCAACGACATCGAGCGGATAGCGGTTGTGGGTATTTGTAACTTCGTGTGTAACATATGGCAGAGCGGCTGTTGCATCGATGGCGCGAACGTTGAGCGCCATGGCAGCCTCGCCGATGACCTGGTTGGCTTCGGGGTGCTGCGGCAGGATGACGAGCACACCGTTTTCTCGCAGGATGCCGGCCTTTTCGCGAGCGATTTCGGTGATGGTGTGGCCCAGCCACTCGGTGTGGTCGAGCGAAATGTCGGTGATGATCGAGAGGACAGGCTCGACGATGTTGGTGGCATCCAGGCGTCCGCCGAGGCCGACTTCGAGCACCGCGATGTCGACCTTTGCGGCCGCGAAATGCAGGAAGGCCATCGCGGTGACGGTCTCAAAGAAGCTGGGCTGCCCAGGCAGATGGCCTTCCGAGACGAGGCGCTCCGCCGCGTGGATGACGGCTTCGAGATGCAGGCTGAAGTCGTCGTCGGGGATTTGGCTATCGGTGACGTCAAGGTCGGTGCCTGGTGTGCGGGAGAGAATCCTCATCCGCTCGTTCACGCGGACCAGGTGCGGCGAGGTATAGAGGCCGGTGCGCAGACCCGAAGCGGCGAGGATCGAGGCGAGGGTCGAGGCGGTCGAGCCCTTGCCGTTGGTGCCGGCGATGAGCACAGAGCGGAGATGCTGCTGCGGATCGCCCAGTGCTGCCATCAGGGTGCGCATCTGGGCCAGCTCGAACTTGCGCCGG
>DASZGZ010000362.1:0-2791 GCA_035938355.1 Acidobacteriaceae bacterium | reverse complement strand
GCTCCACGCTCTGCGGCTCTCATGTTTTTGTTGGTGGTCGGAATCGCCGCTCAGAAGACTGATACCTCGCCTGTTCTTTTCTCAGCGGTAATGCAGCGCGTTTCGGCGCAGCCGGAGTTTCGCGAGCGCGTGCTTCAGGGCCTTCATGAGGTTCCGAAGGTTGGTGAGTTTCTCTCACCTGATCTTGTCGATCGCCTTCGCGTCCTCATCCTTGGAAAGGAGTGGCAGCGTGTCGATCATTTTCCGGCACTGACCGTCGCCGCGCTGAACAAGAGTGTCGATGCGGCCATGTCACTGGCGGGGAAGTCGACCGCACCGCTCAAACCGGCTGAACTGCTGGACACCGCCGAATACCCCCTCGGACAGCGCGAGACGATTGACCTGGATCATCCCGCTACCGCTCCTTCATACGCAGACGATCCAACAACAACGCAGCGGGATATTGGCTTCGATCTCACCATGGGCGATGGACCAGATCCCGCGCTTGCCCCCATGCATCCCGAGAGCCGCCAGCTTGCGGCTGTCCTCAACCGCCTCGCCATGAACGCCCCGGGCGAAGCTGGGGCCACCGCCATCCTGGACGAGAAAAGCTTCACCGATGGCGGCGCACTCATTCAAGAGCTCAGGCAGAGCGGGCACAACGTGACGATCTCCGACGATGTTTACTTCGCGAATTTCGGTCACCTCCATGACAGAGGCCGCGAAGTCATGATGCCTTTTTGGATTGACACGCAGATCGCCTTGCCGGCAAGTCGAAGACCATTGCTGTTGCCGGTCAGCCACTCCGAGCCGGAGCTGCACATACGCGGGCCGAAATGGAACGCCGATGTCAGTTTCTACTTTGGCATCGACGGCAAGGCTGAATTTCGCACCATGGACTCGCTCAACCAGAGCTGGGTGATGCACCGCGTCCTGTACCACTATCAGGATTCACAGCGGCAGCTCCGCGTCATGCGCCTGTTGAGCGCGGCGGTACGCACCTACTATCGCGTGCGCACGTTGCATCCGGAGTTGCCATTCGGAGGCTACTATCGGCTAGGAGTCTGCCAGGACGTGAGCGCCACGGTGGAATCCAATCTTCAGGGAAAAACCGTTCTTTTTCCCATCACTCACGATCCCGCCTACTTCCCGCAGACTATCTCCACAGATCCACGCGACCGTGAGTTTCTCGCTGCGTTCAACGCACTGCCGTCGGATCGGGGCTCCACAATGCCTCCCATCGATCGCGTTCTCGGCGCGTTGCCCACGGTGCATTACGACGACGTCCCGATTCCCGGCCTGGCTGGCGATCTGGAACGCGTGACGGTGGCGGCTCGACTCGGTGTGCTCAACCGTACGCATCCGCTGCTCACGTTCATGATGGCCGTAGGTGCTGTGCTCCTGCTCCTGATCGTTGCGGGGTGGCTCACCCTGCGCCACCACCGCCGTAAAACGGCGCCACTCGTTACTTAGAGGGTGGGGGAGGAGTGGCTTGGGCAGGTGGCATCGACGGCGGAGGCGTGGCTGGCTGCTCCGGCGGTGCCGCAGGCGGTGGCGGCGGTGGTGGTTCCGTATCGCCGGCACCAAGCAATTCGATATCGAAGATCAGATCGCTCTTTGGCGGAATCACCGGCGGCCGGCCGCGCTGGCCGTAAGCAAGCTGGTAGGGAATGAACAGCCGGCGCTTTCCGCCGACATGCATTCCTGCAAAGCCGTAGTCCCAGCCCGGAATAACACCTCGGACACCCTGCTGAAACGTGATGGGCTCGTTGCGGTCGAGCGATGAATCGAACTTCGTGCCATCCGACGCCAGCCACCCCGTGTAATGCACGGTGTAGAACTGACCAGGCTGCGCCTCTGCGCCATCACCCGGCTTGATATCGATGTAGCGAAGCGCGAATGCCGATTCCACCTTGCCACTCGCCGGTGGAATGCCCGGCGGCAGCGGCGGCAAGGGATTTTCCACAGGACAGGGGGACGCCGTTCGCCGATGCGTTGTCGTGGTGCTCGTGTGATGCGTTGTCTGCTGCGCTGAGATGGTAACCGCGCAGATTGCAAAAAGAGGCAAAGTCAGAACGACGATCTTCATTTGAGTCTCCGCATTTCGTGCTTCCGAAGTCGTAGATCAGGAGTGATGTTACCTGTTTCGTTTCAGGAAACTTCAGCTTTAGTGGTATGCCCAAAGGCACGTATTCCCATTGATACTCGGACTCACGTCAGTTAATAAGGAGCGCGAGATGGAGAACGGATCCAGTATCTTCAACCAGGCAAGACAGCTTGTTCAAGAGGCAGATCGCAAGCTTGAGGAGTTGGAGCACCGCTTCAACGAAGCCTTCGAGTTCTCGCGCGAAGAACGTGAAGAACTGGCGCCGCGCGCCTCTGACGAATATGCAAACTGGACCATCGAACTGGCGCCCAAAAGCCTCCGCTCTATCTTCCTGCTGACGCCGAAGACGGGACGTGAATGGTCGCTCGAAGTGATGGATGCGGAACATGGAATGCGTAGTCTCGGACTCTTCAAGGGTGGCGATAACGGCGTTGGCGGATCCCGCCGTCTGCGCGCCGCCCGCGTGGTCAGCTCCATTGGAAGCTGGGTAGAGAAGACGCAGATGCCGCTGCCTCCACAGCAGACCGTGCCTACCTCGCGCAAGGAAGCAGCTCACATGCGTGGTGAGGCAAAGCCGGTCGAAGTGAAGGCCGATCTGCCGCCTCGGGATCAGATGCCAATGCCAGCCGCGCCGCGCTGGCTGGACATGCTGCCGGACGCGCAGGGCATGCCGCTGCCCGATGCCGCGGTGGCGAAAAAGAACAA
>DASZGZ010000361.1:0-5615 GCA_035938355.1 Acidobacteriaceae bacterium | reverse complement strand
GAATTCGAATCGGACATGTGCACCGTGATGGTATCGCAGTGGGACAGGAACCAGAATGTGTACTGGGATTTGGCGTTCTGCCCTTGACCCAAACACATCACACGGAGTGTTCTGAAGGAACCAGGAAACATTGCACGAGAGGATTGCTACACATGAGCACTGCACCCACGACCCCGGAAAAGTACCTGGTCGCCTTTGTGATCCAGGGCGACACGATGTTCAAAATTACGGCCGACAGCATCATTCAGGCCACGGGTGGCGCTGCAGGCCTGGCATCCTTTGACGGCGTAGCCAAGCTGAAGGCCGCTGCCGCCCTGGTGGAGCTCACCAATACGCACAACGAGCGTCCTGAGGAACTGCGGCAGATGGCGCGCGAGATGGCCGGCGAAGGTATGCGGCTGCTGGCGCGTGCAGGAGCGGGCGGCCGTGTGGTGGCCGGCGGCGCCGCGGAACGTCCTCAAAATTCGCCGGTTATCGGAGCAATCCCCGTTGAAGTCAATCTCGCCTGAAATCGGCAGAGAGTAGACTCACCAAAGAACAAAAGCAGTGCAGCCGGGCAAGGGCCATGCCGCGTGCCCCGGCATTTGCTGCGTGCAGGTTTGCGGCTGCGCCCCTGCGACTTCCAGTGCGAAGTGGCACGGACGTGCCTTCTTCTGCCCTGATATTCCACTATGGGGATGACTGTACATGCCGCTCTGGAACGAGATCGAAGGCGAGATTCTTGATGACAATCTGCCGCTGCAGAAGCTGCTGCGCAGCGAAGGCCGCACCGCCTGGTTTGCCACCACCGGCGCGGATGGGCAGCCAGCGGTCGTCAGCGTCTTCGAAGCACTCAACGATGAAGACACGGCGCTGGCCCGCCTGCAGACGGCGGCGCGTGTCGAGCACCCGAATCTGCTCATCATACGGCGCACCGGCTCTACCCGGTTTGATGGCGACCCCTATGTCTACGCAGTGATGGAGCCGTTCGACCAGACGCTTGCCGAGGTGTTGCGCGAGCGCCCTCTTGCTCCGGAGGAAACCCGTGAGGTCACCGAAAGCCTGCTGAGTGCGCTCGAAACCGTGGAAGGCGCCGGCCTCTATCACGGCCACGTAGACTCCGCCGGCGTGCTGGGTGTAGGCGACAACATCAAGCTGCGCAGCGATTGTTTGACGCAGCGCCGCGGCGACAGCAGCGACGCCCCCGCACTGGCCGCCCTGATCTACAACGCGCTCACCGGCCGGCGTTTTTCGAGCGAGCGCGATGCCCTGCAGCTACCCGCTCCCTTTGCCACCCTGGTGCGCGCGGGCACCGGCAGCAACGCCTCCCTGGCCGCGATGCGGCGCGTGCTGAGCGGACCTGCGGTGACGAATGCCGAGGCTGCGGCAGCGAATCCTCCGGCGCCCAGCGCACCCGCGGCCGCCCCGTCCGTGCCGCGCACTGCTCCACAGACCGCTGCTGTTAGCGCGCCGCGCAAAAGGGACGCAATCGAATCACGACCGCGCAAACGGCCCGGCGTCGCCATTGCTGCCATCGTGCTCATGGCGATCGCCCTTGCGGTCTTCTGGTACATCTCGAAGCGTCCCACCCCCCACCGCTCGATCAGCGGAGAGGCGGCCTCTTCCGCGGACCAGCCGCCAGCGGCGCCGGCAGCCGTTCCGCCTGCGGCAACTCCGGCTGGAGACGCCGCAGCCACGATGGGAGCGCCCGAAACAGTGAAACGCTCGCCCGCAATCGGAACCAAAACAGGCACCAGGCACTCGTCTGCACAGACGTCCGTCGAGCCGGCGCCTGCAGGCGCGGAACGCAGCGTGTGGCACGTCGTCGCCTACACCTACAATCGCGAAGAGGCTGCACAGCACAAGGCCACGGAACTGGCCGCACAGTATCCGCAACTGGAACCGCAGGTCTTCTCCCCGAACGGCCAACCGCCGTATCTCGTTACACTGGGCGGAGGCATGAATCGCCAGGAGGCCTTCGCGCGACGCGACGCGGCGCGAACCGCCGGCATGCCTTCCGACACATACGCGCAGAACTTCCGCAAGTAGTGGTGCAGGCCGATTGATACACTCCGGATTGTGAAGCGCAGCGACAACGATCCGGAACGGCTGGTCTCGGCAACGCGCGGCGAAGAGGACAGCTCCTTCGAACTGAAGCTGCGGCCGCGGCGCCTCGCAGAGTTCATCGGGCAGAATAAGGCGAAGGAGCAACTGGCGATCGCACTTGAAGCGGCAAAGAGCCGCGGCGAGGCGCTGGATCATGTGCTGCTCTTCGGGCCCCCGGGCCTTGGCAAGACCACGCTTGCCTCCATCATTGCGAACGAGCTCGACGTCGGCTTCCAGCAGACATCCGGCCCTGCGCTGCAGATTCAGGGCGACCTCACCGCCATCCTCACCAACCTTCGCGAGCGGCAGGTCTTGTTTCTCGACGAGATCCACCGCCTGCAGCCGGTGCTCGAGGAGAAGCTCTACACGGCGCTCGAGGACTACAAGCTTGACATCATCATCGGCCAGGGCCCGGCGGCGCGAACGCATGTCATGGACATACGGCCCTTCACCTTCGTGGCCGCCACTACCCGGCCCGGCCTGCTTTCGTCACCGCTACGATCGCGCTTCGGCATCCTGCTGCGTCTCGAGTTCTATACCGAAGACGAGTTGCGCTACGTCGTCGAGCGATCCGCTGAGGTACTGCAGGTGCCCATCGACGCTGATGGGGCCTCCGAGATCGCGCTGCGCTCTCGCGGTACACCCCGCATTGCCAACCGCCTGCTGCGCCGCGTGCGCGATTATGCCCAGGTCCGCGGCAGCGGGGCCATTGACCGTGCCACGGCGCAGGCCGCGCTCAAAATGCTCGAAGTGGATGCGCATGGCTTCGACGAGTTGGACCGGCGCCTGCTACTGACAATCATCGAGAAATATGATGGCGGACCGGTGGGGCTGAACACCCTGGCGGCCACGCTCGCCGAGGAAGAAGATGCGCTCGAAGAAGTCTACGAGCCCTTCCTGATCCAGATCGGTTTTCTCGACCGCACGCCACGCGGGCGCGTCGCCACGCGCCTGGCCTACGAGCACTTCAACCTGCCCCTGCCGCGCAAGGCGAACCTGCTCTTTTAGCCGCGATTCAGCCGCGGTTGCTGGCTGCCCATCTGCTTGCTAACGTGGAAAGAGCCGCGACCGTGTAACTATGCCGAGCGTCCCTGCGTCAAAGGAGTGCCATGCCGTCTTCAGCCTTGCCCATTGCAATTTATTACGAGCAGCCCAACTGGTTCAAACCGCTCTTCGCAGAGCTCGACCGCCGAGGGACCAGCTACGTCAAGCTCCACGCGCCCGATCACTCCTTCGCGCCGGAACAGCACCCCGAGCAGCAGTACTCACTGGTCTTCAATCGAATGAGCCCCTCCGCCTGGAACCGCGACCATGGCGACCAGATCTTCTATACCCTCAGCTTTCTCGAGCATCTGGAGCGGCGCGGGGTGCGCGTCATCAACGGCCTCAAGGCATTTCGTACCGAGTTGTCCAAGGCCGCCCAGCTCTCATTGCTCGAAGAGCTCGGCCTGCCCTATCCGAAGGCGCGGGTGATCCATCGTGCCGCACAGGCCACGTCGGTGACTGAAGGGCTCCGCTGGCCGGTTGTCGTCAAGCCGAACATCGGCGGCAGCGGCGCCGGCGTGAAGCGTTTCGATCATCCAACGCAGCTTGCGGCCGCGGCCGCGCAACCCGCCGGCACTCCGGACGGCCTTGCACTCGGCATGGATTCGACTGCGCTGGTCCAGGAATTCATCCCCGCCCGCGATGCGCACATCGTGCGCGTCGAGGTACTGAACGGCCGATTCATCTACGCGATCAAGGTCCACATCACCGGCGAGACCTTCGACCTGTGCCCGGCAGACATCTGCCGCACCACCAGCGGCGTTGAGCTCAACCGTGCTGCATGCGCCATCGATGCTCCGAAAAGCGGCCTGCGCGTAGAGGGATTTCAGCCGTCGCGCGATGTGATCGCCGACGTGGAACGCATCATGCAGCACGCTGGTATCGGGATCGGCGGAGTCGAATACATCACCGACGATCGCGATGGTCAGCGCCTCTACTACGACATCAACGCGCTCTCGAACTTCGTCGCGGATGGCGTGAACGTGGTCGGCTTCGATCCCTTCGCGAGACTCGCCGACTGGCTCGAAGCGGAAGCCGCCCAATACTCAGGTGTCCCCGAGTTGACGCATGGCTGATCGCGCGATGCGGTATGGCTTCTGGATGCCGGTCTTCGGGGGCTGGCTGCGCAATGTAGAAGACGAGACCATGGCCGCGACCTGGGAGTACGTGCGCGACCTCACCCTGCGCGCAGAATCGCTGGGCTATGACCTCTCGCTCATCGCCGAGCTGAACCTCAACGACATCAAGGGTGTGGAAGCACCATCTCTCGACGCTTGGTCGACCGCCGCTGCGCTCGCCGCAATCACAAGCAGGATGGAGCTGATGGTCGCTGTGCGGCCCACCTTCCACAACCCTGCGCTACTCGCCAAGCAGGCCGCCAATATCGATCGCATCGCCAAAGGCCGGCTCACCCTGAACGTGGTATCCAGCTGGTGGGCCGATGAGGCGACGAAATACGGCGTGCACTTCGACACGCACGACGATCGCTACGCGCGCACCTCGGAGTGGCTGGATGTGATTGATGGCTGCTGGCAGCAGCAGCACTTCAACTACAGCGGCCGTTACTATTCCGTCGCAGATAATGTGCTCTCGCCCAAGCCGGTTCGCACGCCGCGACCCACGCTCTACGCCGGCGGCGAAAGCGAGACCGCGAAGAACCTGATTGCGAGCAAGTGTGACGCTTATCTGATGCACGGCGATCCGCCGGAGATCGTCGGCCGCAAGATCGCCGATATGCGCGAGCGGCGAGAACGTCTCCATCTTCCGCCTATGATTTACGGCGTCGCCGGCTACGCGATTGTTCGCGACACCGAAGGCGAAGCGCAGCGTGAGGTGGCGCGCATTACAGATGTGCAGCAATCCGCACGCGGCTACCAGAACTACCAGCAGTGGGTCACCGGCTCGAATCTCGAGCAAAAAATCTCGCTTGAGGATTACTCCGTCTCCAATCGTGGTTTGCGTACCGGGCTGGTCGGCACACCGGAGCAGATCAAAGATCGCGTCGCCGCGTTTGCAGAAGTGGGAGTGGATCTATTGTTGTTGCAGTCAAGCCCGCAACGCGAAGAGATGGAGCGCTTTGCCTCGCAGGTGATGCCAGCGCACTAAAGTCCGTCGGCCAGCCGGGTCGCCAGTCGCTCCGGCAAGCCTGCTGCCAGGATCTTCTTCTGTGCTCGATCGAGGTCATACGGTACGCGGTAAAAGCGCACCACCGACACCACATCGTCATAGAGTGCAAAACCCGCGCGCCAGTCCCCGTCTCGCGGCTGACCCACGGAACCGGGATTCAGCAGATAACGCACGCCGCGGCGCATCGGCAAATCGAAGTATTCCTCGTTGTGCTTTGAGGTGTACTCCGGCTTGAAGACATACCAGCCATCGTCGCTGCGCACAAAACCACCCTGCACATGCGTGTGACCGTAAAACTCTACCCATGCGCTCGGCACCGCCTGCAGCGCGTCGATCGCCTCACCCAGCGACTGAACGTA